>JAWCQS010000001.1:0-1060 GCA_038869655.1 Bathyarchaeia archaeon
TGTTGCACAAGGTTTGCACGGGGAAGGCTTTTTTCTTATCCAAAAGAGCTTATAATCGAAGAGATAAAAGACGCTTTGGAAAAAGGTTCTATGGAGATCAGACTAACAGCTCAAGACACTGGCGCCTATGGAATAGACTTGGGATACAGACTCACAGATCTAATTAACGAAATACTGTCCATTGATAAAGAATTTAGGATCAGAGTCGGAATGATGAGTCCAGTCTATGCTTTAAGCATCTTTCAAGAGCTTATAGAACTGTACAAAGACTCAAAAGTATACAAGTTCATCCATTTACCAGTTCAATCGGGATCCGATAGAGTCCTAAAAGAAATGAAACGAAATTATACCGTTGAAGAGTTTAAAGAGCTGGTCAAGGCTTTTCGTGAAAGCGTTCCGAAAATTTCCATAGCTACAGACATAATTGTAGGATTTCCAACAGAATCAGAAAAGGATTTTGAAGAAACTCTAAAGCTTCTGAATGAGACTAAGCCAGACATAGTGAATGTTTCAAAATTCATGCCAAGACCAAACACAGAAGCTTCTTCCATGAAACAGTTGGATCCAAAAATCGTTAAGCATAGATCAAAGCTTCTTTCTGCATTGGTTGCTCAAACAAGTCTGGAAAACAATAAAAAGTTGGTGGGGCTTGAATTCGAGGCCTATATAACAAAGGAAAAAGGGAGCGATGGAGCATTCTTGGGAAGAATCGAAAACTATAAACCTGTTATTTTAAGGGGTAAAGATCTTCTTGGAAAAAAGGTTAAAGTAAGAATAGCCCAAGCTTCTTCCCGCTACCTGATAGGGGATCTATGCGGATAAGGTTTTTTCTAAATAATCCTAAGTAAACCTTCTTCACTCTCTTTATCATGGAGGTTGCTCCTCCCTTAGGATGTGTTCTTCCCTTTCTGATAGCCTCTAGAATATCATCAATCGAGCAAGAATCAGCATCGATCAGCGTGTACGCATCGCCTATGGTATCGGGTATGTGCGAGTCGCTTCCACCAACCATAGGCAAAGATAATTTTTCAGCAATTTTTTCAGCAATCCTTTTTTCTAA
>JAWCQS010000001.1:1070-16424 GCA_038869655.1 Bathyarchaeia archaeon
TAAAACATTATTAACAAGTGGCACTATTTGGTTTTTTTTCTAAAGAAAAAAAAGGGAAGGAAGAATTTATCACTTCGATAGCGTCAGGCTTTGTACTCAATTTTAAAGGATTGATACTTTTACTAAAAAAATCATTTGGGTGAGGAATTATGGCTATCCCAGACAGCTCATGGATTTTTTCGATGGTCTCTTCAGCAGAAAGCCCTCTTTTGATGACTTGATCGATTCCTAAAGCAACCAAATGTCCATCCATAGTGCTTATTTCTATCCCCTTTAGGATTATAGCTTTATTTTCATCCTTGAAGTTTATATTCGGGAAAACATCATGGTCGGTGATTGCAACTCCATCAATTCCTCTATGCCTTACTATCTTCACTATAAGTTTGGGATCTGTGAATCCATCATAAGAATATAACGTGTGCACATGCAGATCTAGTTTAAGCATCAAAGCTTCATCTTTCAATAATCTTTTTTATCTTCTCCGCAAAGACTTTTTGGAATAGAGGCTCGGGCTTTTTAATTCTATGCGTAGGGGCGATCGTGAGCTCTCCTGCACTATTCCATCTCCTTTGATGAAATTTTTCGGGCAAATTGAGTTGTTCCCAAATTTTTTCACAACTTGATGGGATGAAGGGCTCTAAAAGAATCGTTAAAGAATGAACTAGCTGAGTCGAAAGAAATAGGCTTGTGGCAGCCTCTTTGGTAGAAGCCTTTATCTTATGCCAAGGCTCTTTTAAACTCAAGTATTGATTTCCCTTTCTCGCCAAATCAACTATGGATTCCAGAGCATTCCTTAATTTAAACTGCTCAATTAACTCACCAATTTTTTCTGGACATGTCTTGATCTCTTCAACTAACTTTTCATCGACTTCATCAAAATCTCCAGGATTTGGAACGTACCCATCAAAATATTTGTTAACAAACATTAACGTTCTATGGATGAAGTTCCCAATGGCATCGTTTAAATCCGAGTTTATCCTTTTCTCAAAATCTTCCCAAGTAAAACTAGCATCTTTGGTTTCAGGCCTTATCAGTAAAAGCACGAACCTCCAATAATCTGCCGGAGCCACCTTTAAGGCTTCATCGATCCATACTCCTATCTTACGGCTTTTAGAAAACTTTTGTCCTTCATAAAGGATGAATTCGGTAGATGAAACTTGGTATGGAAGAACGAATCCTTCCTTACTCGCTAACAACAAGGCTGGAAATATTATTGTGTGAAATGGGATATTGTCTTTTCCTATAAAATGCACGTTTCTGGTGTTTTTATCAAACCAAAATTCCTTCCAAAGATTTTGATTTCCGATTTTTTCACTCAGCTCTATGCTTGCAGAAACGTAGCCTAGCACAGCCTCAAACCAAACGTATATTGTCTTTCCGCTGGAGCTTGGGAATGGAGCTGGGATTCCCCACTTATTATCCCTAGTTATAGCGCGGGGCCTTAGCCCCTCTTTTAACCAACTGTAGGAAAAATTCTTTGCATTCTCTGGAAGGTTTTGGTTAGAGTCCAAATAAGCCTTTATTTCATCCGCAAGTTTTGGGAGATCGAAAAACCAGTGAGTTGATTTTTTAATAATTGGGCGTTTTCCACAGAATACACACCATCTCTCTTTAAGCTCAAGAGGATCCAGCACTCTTCCGCATCTATCACATTGATCCCCTCTGGCTGGTTGAAAGCCACAATAAGGGCATGTCCCCTCTATGAATCTATCGGGCAAGAATCTATCGCAATGGGTGCAAAATGGAAGTTCTACAGATTCCTTGAAAATGTAGCCGTTGTCATTTATTTTAATTAAAAAATCTTGAACAAATTTTATGTGCACAGGATTTTCTGTCCTAGTATAATTATCAAAATTGATCCCATATTCTTTAAGAAGCTCGCATATTACGGCGTGGTACTTATCGGTGAGCTCTTTTGGTGGAATTCCAGCTTTAATGGCCTCGACCTCTATAGGAGTGCCATGCTCGTCGGATCCAGTAACAGAAATTACATTCTCTCCCTTTAACCTCAAATATCTTGTAAATACATCTGCGGAAAGGAGGTGTATGAACGTCCCTAAATGAGGTACAGTGTTTACGTATGGCCATGCGCAACAAACTATCCACTTGCCCAATCTCTACCTTCCTTTTTAACTTAACACTTTTAAATCGGTAAATCTTAATCTATAGAAAGGAGTTTAAATAGTTATTGAGAAAGATCCGTTTGGAGTAGTTCATACTTCAAGGGTTTAGAAGGTATGAAGGCTATGAAGGAATATACCAAGCTGTTGGACAGAGCGCTAGCAAAAGTTCCTAAAAAAGTGTTAAGTGGAGAGCGTTTTGAATATCCTAACGTAGTTTGTGCGACTTTTGGTAACAAGACAATAATCTATAATTTTGCTGAAATCTCCAATAAATTGAATCGCAATCCATCGCACATATTGAAGTTTTTATCAAAGGAAATGGCTACAGCAGGTACATTTGATGGAACAAGAGCAGTGTTTCAAGGTAAATTTTCAAAAGAATCCATTTCACGTATTTTGAATATATACTGTGACCGCCATGTTATATGCCCAATATGCAAAAGACCAGATACGAGTGTTAAAAAAGAGGATAGATTTTTGTTCCTTGTCTGCGAAGCTTGCGGAGCAAAATCATCGATCGTCTCAACCTAGGAAAAATCTTCAAGGAAGAGTTTTTAGTGGATAAAGTATATTTAAAAGTTTTTAAATCAAAAAATTGTACCTTAATCGCTGCTTGCGATGAGGAGCTTATAGGAAAAACGTTTAAAGAGGGTAAGCTTCAAATTCAAGTCAAAAGGGATTTTTACGGAGAAAACCCAACCTCGATCGATAAAGCTTTGGATATGATAAACGGAGCTGATATAGCAAACCTAGTTGGAAAAACCGTGATAAAAGCCGCCATCGATAAAGGTTATGTAAGTAAGGATGCCGTAATTTATATAGCGGGTATACCTCATGTTCAAGTTGTTAAAATTTAAAGTTTCGATGGAGGAAATACCCGATGGGTAAAAAAAAGGTCATCACCGAAGAAGAATTGAGAGAGATGGTTCTCCCAGCTCCGGATCAGGTGCTTGGAATAGTCGTTCAGATGCTTGGTTATGATAGACTGCTAGTCAAGTGTAACGATGGTTATGAAAGGATATGCAGGATAAGGGGAAAAATGAAACGAAGGGTTTGGATAAAGGTTGGAGATGTTGTCATAGTTGCTCCATGGGATTTTCAAAATGAGACAAGAGGAGACGTAATTTGGAGGTATACCGAAAGCCAAGCTAACTGGCTTAGAAGCAAAGGCCACCTAAAAATCTAAAGCTGAAAGGAGAAAAATTGTGATAAAGAACGAGAAAAAATTGATGAAAAAACTTGAAGTTAGAGAAAAAAGGTATGAAGTTGAGCAGCTTTTTAAAGAAAAAAGAAGTGAAGAGATGGAGGCTTTAGAAGAAGTCTTTGATAAAACTACTTTGATGACAGTTTACGATTTGCTCAATAAAGGATACATAAGTAAAATTTTTGGGGCCATTGAAGCTGGAAAGGAATCGAAACTCTATTGGGGATTAAACCACGATGGAAATGATCTGGCAATAAAAATCTACCTTTCGCACTCAACTGAATTTAAAAAAGGAAGGCTAATCTACATAGAGGGGGATCCACGCTTTACCAGGATTAGAAAAGATACAAGATCTCTTGTATACCTTTGGGCTCAAAAGGAGTTTAAGAACCTCAAGTTGGCTCAAGAGGCAGGAGTAAGGGTCCCAAAACCAATATTTGTTGAAAAGAACGTACTGTTGATGGAATTCGTGGGCGAAAACGGAATTCCAGCTCCTCTATTAAAGGAGACTTCGCTTAAAAACCCGGCTAAAGTTTATAAAAAGTTGATCGATTATGTTAAGCTTTTGTATGAAAAAGCTAAGCTCATCCATGGAGATTTAAGCGAGTATAACGTTATGATCTGGAAAAACAGACCGGTTTTATTCGATGTTTCTCAAGCGGTTTTAATAGAGCACCCTCTCTCTGATTATTTTTTAAAAAGGGATATTGTGAACTTGAACAATCATTTCCAAAAGTATGGGATTAAAGTTAAACCGATCGATGAATTGTACCGTTGGGTGATTGGGCATGGATGAAGCGGGAGTTACCGTTTCTATTCCAAAAGATAGAATCGGAGTCCTCATAGGTCCAAAAGGTGATACAAAATATAAAATAGAAAGAGCATTGAACGTAGTAATCGAAGTTGATAGTGAAAGCGGATTGATTTTCATCAATAAAAAGAGTGAAGGATCGGATCCTTTAGCTTTGCTAAGAGCCAAAGATGTCGTGATGGCTATAGGAAGGGGTTTTTCTCCAGAAAAGGCCTTCTCCCTTTTAGATGAAGATGCAGTCTTAGAGGTTTTAGATCTAAGGGATGCTTTGGGCAAGGATGAGAAAACTATAGCGAGGGTAAAGAGCAGGGTGATAGGTCAAGAAGGGAAGACGAGAAGAATCATCGAAGAATCCACTGGAGCAAGTGTATGCGTGTATGGACATACGATTGCTTTGATAGGAGATTTTGAAGGGACGTCGATCGCAAGAGAAGCAATAGAAATGCTTATTAGGGGGAGACAGCATTCTACAGTTTATAAGTTTCTTTGGGCAAAAAGAAGAAATCTGAAAAAGAAAAAAGTATTGGAGTTATGGAAGAAAACAATCCAATAACACTTTTCATGAAAAATTGCTTACAACAACCCTTTCAAAAATATAACTTATAGTCTATTTCGCTTTAATCCTTTAAACTTAGGAATAATTTCGTGGAATTTTGAGGGTTAAGGGATGGATGTTGCAAAAGAGGTTTTTGAGGAAATAAGTCCAGCCGATTTCTTCTATAGGAATAGGGATATAGCCGGATTCACCAACCCTTCTAGAGCCATCTATTCAACCGTACGCGAGCTTGTCGAAAATTCTCTCGATGCTTGTGAAATCCATGGAATACTCCCGGAGATCTATCTTAGAATATCTCAAGAATCAGAATCTCTAGAGGGGCCCACGATTTACAGGATCAGAATCGAAGATAATGGCTCAGGACTTCCGCACAACGTTATACCTTCAGCATTCGGTCAAGTTTTATTTGGATCCAAGTATAAGCTTAGACAAACCAGGGGAACTTTTGGCCTTGGAGGTAAGATGGCTATACTCTATGGGCAAATAACTACACACTCAAAAACTCATGTGATATCCAGTACTGGAGATTCGAAGATTCATGAGTATACTTTGATGATAGATATACAAGCCAATAAGCCAATAATCTTGGATAAAAAAACCCATCCAAATGAATTAAACTGGCACGGAACTATACTTGAGTTTTCAACCGAAGGCGATTACACAAGGGCTATGCCTAAAATTCTTGAATACTTAAAACAAACAGCTATCGTGGTTCCCTATGCGAACATAACGTTCGTTGATCCTAGAGGGCGACTCTATAGGTTCATCAGAGCCACCAAAACTGTGCCAAATCCTCCTTCTGAAACAGCTCCACACCCTCATGGAGTTGATGTTGAAACTCTAAAGAGACTTATTCAAATTACGAAAACTAAGACGCTAATCCTTTTTATGAGAACTCATTTTCAAAGGATAGGAAAAACTACTGCTAAGAATTTTCTAGAATACGCTGGAATGAGTCCAAAAACTTCTATATCGAAATTGACTTCAGAGGACATTGTTAAACTAGTCAATGCCATGAAAAATTACAACGAGTTTTTACCACCAGATGCCAGTTGCCTTTCCTCGCTAGGAGAAGAACTTTTAAAAGCAGGGATTAAAAAAGAATTGGATCCTGAATTCATAGCTGTCCATCAAAGGAAGCCAGCAGCCTACTCAGGCTTTCCTTTCATAGTTGAGGTTGGAGTCGCTTATGGGGGAAAGATTCCAACAACTGGAAATATAATCCTTTATCGGTTTGCTAACAAAATTCCATTGCTTTTCGACGAAGCTAGCGATGTTTCTTGGAAAGTCGTTAACACTATGATAGATTGGAAACGTTATAAAGTAACTCACGAGTCCCCAGTAGCCGTATTCGTACATCTTTGTAGTACGAAGATTCCTTATAAAACTGTAGGAAAAGAATTCATAGCCGATAGACCTGAAGTGGAGCATGAGATTTTAAATGCTTTGAGAGAAGTTGGTAGGAGGCTTTCCTTATTCCTTTCAAAGAAAGAACACTTGGAAAAAGAGAGGAAAAGATTGGATGTTTTCTCTAAATATCTTCCGAAAATGGCTACTTTTTCAACAAAACTTTCAAAAAAAGAAAAGGAACCAAGTGTTGAACCGTTGTTAAGGAAGGTGATAAAATATGGCTTTAAAGAAGCATGAGAGTTCTATAAAGAAAAAGAAAGAAAGAGTCCTCATGAGTTTGAAAGAACTTGGGCTTAAAGTTTATGAACAAATTTCTAATATTGAGTTTCCATGGATAAAGATGCCTAGCCGATCGATCAATAATATACGCTATGACCCTAAAATTCGCCAATACGTGCTTGGAGACAGGTATGTTAAAAGAAGTGCAAGGAACATAAGGCATGTTAGACCTTTTACACAGATCCTCTGGACTGGTTTCTTTGTCGACGAATTGACCAGATCAAACAAAACGAGTACTTTAAGGGATGTATTCTACTCGGCACAAGCCTATGAGGTCGATTTTGTTGATCAAGCAGAATCCGATAACTTGATCACGGATTTAGAATCGATTATAGGCTTTGCTAGGGAAGATTTTAATGTTTTTCCGGAAGAAAGGTCTGCTATTTTTGGGGATCTCACTATAGAATATACTGTTCCGGGATATGAAGGAAAAAGACTTAATTTAACATCACATCCTGATGGCGTAATGATAGGCCCGGCCTTAACTAATGCCGAGTTTGCTGGATGTAAAGCAGATAAAGTTATAGCAATAGAAAAGGGAGGACTTTTCACTAGATTTATAGAGGAAAGAGTTCATGAAAGGTTTAAAGCCATACTCGTGCACACAGCTGGGCAAGCTCCAAGAGCTACTAGAGCTCTTTTAAGGAGGCTTAACCAAGAATTAGATTTGCCAGTTTATATTTTCTGCGATGCAGATCCATGGGGAATGCACATAGCTATGGTGATAATCTCAGGTTCAGCAAACGCGGCTCACCTTAGAGAGCTCAACACTCCAGACGCAAAATGGGCCGGAGTTTGGGCAAGCGATATAGTGGATTATAAGCTACCAAGCGACAGATTGACAGAGTTGGATATCAAAAGACTTTATGAATTAAAGAAGGATCCAAGGTATAGCGGTAAGCTTTGGAAAAGGGAGATCGAAACTTTTCTGAAAATAAAGAAAAAAGCAGAGCAAGAGGCTTTCAGCAGGTACGGATTGGCTTATATAGTGGATGATTATTTGCCAGCAAAGCTTGAAGAAATGGAGAAAATTTAATAAACCTTTATATACAATTTTTTGTAAAATAACTTTAAATATCTAGAGTTAATATTTTTAGCTTGTGATCGTTATGAGATGTATTCAATGCGGAGCTACCATTCCAGAACCTAATAATAACGGCAAAGTTATATGCCCAAATTGTGGTTTCATAAATTGTTCATCATGCTCGATCTAGGCTTTTGATTTAGTTTGTTTTTATTGCTTATGCTCTTTTGCTCTTTATTTGACCTTGCTTAACACAACGCAACCCTATAAAATATGATTGAAATTTTATATGTTTAAAAGTTTGATTATATTAAATTAATTAGAAGTTGGGTAAAATCAATGGATAGAAGGGGATTTTAATGGAAGAAAAATTACCCGTCTCTAGTGAGCTTAAGGTAATCGAAAGTATAAATATATACAAAACAAACAAATGGTGGTCATCTGTAGCCTTAATAGAATCCTTTGGAAGGAAACAAATTGCAGTTTATCTATGGACTAATAAAAATGGAGAGTGGAAACGAAAGCAAAAATTCGTTATCCATGGTAAAGAAGAGTGGTTAAAAGTTAAGGATGCTATTGAACGTTTATTGCCGAGCCTGATTTAAGGCTGTTCAATAAATAAAAAAGAGTTTATAGTAAATCTTTAAGGGCATTAGCCGTTGTATAAATGCTTCCAACACCACATATGTAGTAGGCTATTCTCAAAGCCTCGGCAATCTCTTGCTTTGTCGCTCCAGTTTGCATGGCTTTTTGAGCTAAAGTTTTTACTCCCTCAACAGCTCCTTGCGAAGCATCTAAAGCCATCGCTATAAGCAGTTTAACCTTTCTTGGTAAAGCCCCTTCGGTAAGAGCAAAATCTCTAGTGTTTTCAACTAAACTTAATAACTCTGGATCTAGTCCCTCAAAAATTTCCAATGGATTTTCAACCATATTCGATATCACCAAGTTCTAAACAATTTTAGTGATTTATAAATATGGCGAGGGAGCTTAGTAATTAAGAAAGTGGAGAAAAATGAGTGCCGCGAAAAGGATTTAAGACTTTATGGATAATTTAAGTTAGTGGGAAAAATGGGATTTTTGCTCGTTAAGTTGGGAGAAGGAACTCGTGGCAAGAAAGAGGATAAGTTGGAAGAATCGTATTTTGGTAAGGCTATCTCTATCGAGGTTGAGCCTGGAGAGTTAGTTTATACGGGAGAAGCTTAGATGAAACTTAATTTTATTTCAAGAAAGTTGGGCCTTGTGCCGCTTCTGGATACTTATCCTAGTCGTATATTTGGTTGAGAAACTTGTCCAAGAAACTCTCTATTAAAATAAAGAATATTGTGGCTACAGCATTCTTTAACCAGCCTTTAGACATAGACGCTATACTAAAGTTCTCCCCAAGCGCTGAATATAAGCCTGAAGAGTTTCCGGGCTTGGTTTATCGATTGACGAAGCCTAAGACTGTTGCGTTGATTTTTAGTTCTGGAAAGATGATTTGCATCGGCGCGAGATCGGAGAGGCAAGCGAAGAGTGCTATCTCAAGGATCATCCATGAGTTGGAGGCGAATGGCATATCGATAGTTGGGAAGCCAGAGGTTAAAGTCGTCAACGTGGTTGCCTCAATCGATTTTGGAGGACGCATAGATCTCGAGAGTTCGGCTGGATCCTTGAGAAAAACCATATATGAGCCTGAGCAGTTTCCGGGCTTAATCTATCGCATGGATGAGCCAAATGTCACGATGCTACTATTCTCAAGTGGAAAGTCGGTATGTACAGGAGCTAGGGAAGAAAAAGATGTAGTGAGGGCTGGAAAAGCACTTCAAAAGACTCTTGAGTCAAAGGGTCTAATATCTTATGAATAGGCAATTTGGGATCATCAAACTTTTGCGCGAAGAGTGGTTCAAGAGTGGTAGATGGCATTAGTTCAACAGTGTAGATGAAGGCGTAAAAGGCATAAAATGCTTTTGAATTAATGGAAGAATTCTTACCAAAGTATATGAAGGTTGAAGAACCCGAGCCTATACGGTGGCGGGCCCGCGGGGATTCGAACCCCGGATCTCCGGCTCTCTTCCTTTCGCCCGCAGGCCAGCGTCCTAGTCCATACTAGACTACGGGCCCATTTTAAATTTCCGAATTATCTATAACTTCTGAACCATTCTTCTTGATTAGAAATGGACAAATTCAGTTATAAAGTTTCCTTATCAAAAAGAGCTCTTGAGCTTTTCGAAAGCTATCCAGAGGTTAAGGCTTGGTATGATGAAGTATCAGCAAAAAGTCCTAGAACATCCCGGGATTATGCTGACGCTCTTGCCAGCTTCGCGAAAGCTGTTGGCAAAAATCCTAAAGAGCTTATAAAGCTTAGCTCAAAGAAAGCTTACAGCTTAATGAAGGGTTGGGTAATAAGTGAGCTTCAATCCAAATCAGTTACTAGTGGAAGAATCCATGCGATTTGGTATGGAGTAAAAAGCTTCATAGAATTTCATGGAGTAGAGGTAAAAGGAGAATTTCCTTTAAAGCAAAAGGTTAGGTATCTGGATAAAATCCCAACCAAGGAAGAACTAAAACTTATTCTGGATGTTTTATTCATGATAGAATATGAGAAGCTACGGGATTATCTCAAACAGTCTTTAATCGTGTTGATATTGTTTTTAACTATATCTCTCTATCTCCTAAAGCCATGCATGAGTTTAGTTGGTGAGTACTGCCTAATCCCAGATACCTTAAGTTTTGAGAATCGCCCTCTTTCTCTGGTATATATTATTGTTTTCGGAAATAACACAATTCCTATCGAGTTGAATCCTTACGATCCTGATTGGCTTCTTAATAGCATAGTTCAGAAAGTATCAGTTTAGATGAAATCAAATCTATTGATTCTGAATGAACCAATAGATGGCTCCAGCAAAGAACAATTGTTTAAGGTTAGAGAGATCTTGAATGAATTGGGTATTCCTAATTCATCATGGTTTCACATGAAAGAGAATTAGAAAGTTTTGCAGATCAGGTATTGAAGATAGAAAAGGTTCAAGGCAGTTCAAAGATAGTATCCTCGCAATAGAAAACAATTTATTGTTTTTTAATTCAAAATTCTATTCATCAACAAACTTTGTGGCTAAACTCTAATGTCTTTTTTCATAACTTACCAAATTCTAATTTGGATAAGATGGCTAGATGTCCCTTTTAAAGAAAATGGATGCAGGCTTCACTTCAATAGGTTTAACTGTTTTACTATCGCAGTTCCAAAGGTTGAAGAATTCAATAAGAAAGCTTATAGAAGTTGCCAAAAAGGCGTTGATATTGAAGAAGAAAAGGCTGAGATGAAGGAAAGGAAAGCCAGTCCTGGCACTACACTAGAAAAAGCCGAACTACTGGTTATAAAAAGATAGGAGATTACGTAATTACGTAAATCCGTAACTCCCCTTACTGTGATTTTTTAGTCGCATAGACCATGTTAACTATGGACTGGCCAGCCTAGACAATAATTAGAAGTGTCTTTCATAATCGAATGTGAACAGGAAGGATATTAGTCAAGCAGACGATAACATGCACGTGTATGTAGGATTAGAGGTTAACAAAAGGTATACTGAGGCTGCCATAGTAGATGAGGGGGTGCAATTCTAAGACATGAAAGAATAAAAAATGAACTTGAGAAGGTTAAGAACTTCTCTAAAAGCTCAAGCAACGCAATCTTGGTGATTGAGGCTTCTGCATCTTGGTACTGGCTATAAAAATACTTTCACGCAGCTAAGCTGCTGAAGATTGTTTATTGAATATTGAAGGAAAAAAGAGAGCATCATGGTTAAGGGGTTGAAACCTAAGCCCGTTTTCATAAGCGCGGCATACTCTTTAGCGCAATGCCGAAGGGCTACGACAATGAGGGTTAGCCTCGAATGGGTTAGCATATCCTTTGGCAACTGGATGTGGCGATTTATGGATCAGGTTTATAAGAAAAGCCGCAATTGGTCTAAATGGGTAAAGTCAGAGCCGTTTAAAGCAAAAACTGGGTTTATAATACATGCGCTTAATTCCCAAGAAGACCGAAAAATTTAAACTTTAGTCTCGAGTTTGGTGCGGGAGGCGGGATTCATGCACCAACTTACCAGTACATATAAGCACTTCGCTAACATTCATGTCTCTACTATTCAAGTTTAGGGATTGCCTTTCTTCCACAATACAAATCAACAAGACGTGACGTTCAAAGCTACGAGCGAATCCGGAATCTCCAGTCCCATAATCTCTTTGTTCTGGTCAAGTTCAACTATGACATTAGGGGCAGATTCTATAACATCTGCCGTATCTGCCGGCAATAATCATCAATCTCTGATTGAGCACTCATTGATTCTGTTTCAGAATAGGATTTCCACGACGCCTAATTCGCGATTGTATCATCACGCCGAGACCTGAGGTGAGAGCGTATGGAGGGGCGTATATGACGAGCACCGTACCAAGACGCGAGAGCAGTCCCTGAACACATGCTGTTGCAAGAAGAACCACTATAATTGCTATGCATGTGCCCAAAGCCCATTTCCGACGCTGAATAATTAGTCTGAGTAGTGCTCCGAGACACAGCCAGAATGCGAGAGCAAACGCCAAAACCGGTGACAGCCAGACTTGCGGCAACAAGACCAATTCCAGTATCGAGTACGGAACGAGGGTATACACGATTGAACTGATGCCTGATACATCCATCCAAGTGGCGGAGACTTGTTTGGGCGAGTCCATCGATACGTCTGCAATTGGGTCGGTAGCAGTTGAATCTCCTGTCCAACCAGCGAAGACTTTGCCCGTGAAGAAGCCTGTCTGCACCCAACTTGGTGAAACACTAAAAGTAGCCCTTGACGAGTAGTCATACCAGCCTTGACCTGAAGTTGTTCCTGTTTCGCTTTCAACATCAAGATAGAACTGTTTTTTCCATATCATAACAACAGTGCGCGACCTATCGGATGCAATTTGCTGAATTGGATCGCTGTCCATAAGGTCGCCTTTCCATTGGAGGAATAACCAGCGAGTGCTTGATCCTCCGTACTGTTCAGGATCAAACTCTATAAGATGGGTCGACCCCGCGGCCCAGTAGAAGGCGAGTGGAAGCTGATCTGTGCGATAGAGATTTCCATCAATCGCAATTAAGACAGATTTCTCTTTTAGACTGGAGTCCATGAGGAATCTGAAACGTTGGGTTTGGACGGTTACCTGAGTTGAGTTCTCGGCCTCTAGGACCTTTCCATTAAGCCAAGACGATGCTCTTATCCTGTAGTTGCCGTCTCGTTCGACTGGCCAACGCAAAGTCAGTAAAGTTGTTTCGGTCACGTTCTGCGAATGAAGCAGACGTATCGGTTTCCCTTGTGAATCAAAGACCTCAACCTTCAATGTGTGGTAATGGATTACTGCGGGCTCGGCACAGGTTGGAAGCAGATGCGTAAACTTAACTTGGATCATTGCAGAATCACCTTCAACATAGTTCGATCTGTCGGTCTCGATCGAGATCTCTCTGCAATGCTTGCCAGATTCAGCAAGAGGATAGACTACAAAGGATGCTCTTGCTATCGCCTTGCTTTGCTTCTCGATTGCCTGTGCCGTGAATATTCCGGTAGCAAGCGAGTTCAAAATCAGCTTTGTCGAGAATCTTCCGTCAAGGTCTGTTGCGACTGATAAGTTGTTTACAGACAAACCTTGAGGGTCACTTACCGTGATCTCAACGATCCTCCCTGGCAATGGTCTGGTTCCGTTCGTAAACTTCCCTAGCAGAGTAACTGCAGCACCAAAAGGATACGCGTCGGCCGATGTGAGGCGGAGTATCGGCATATCAGGAGGTTTGAGGGCAAGGACGTTGAAGGATATGCGTGCACTCGTCCAGAACCGGGAGCTTGTCACTGTGGCTGTGTAGCGCCCTTTAGGCGTATTTTCGGGAAGAGTGAATACAGTGCGGTATTTCCCTGCGGAATCAGTCGTGAGACTGGCTTGGTAGATCGGTGTTTCCGATGTTTGCGACAGCACTATAACGTGGAGGTTTTCACCGGTCATTGGGCTTGCTCCCATTGTAAAGTTGCCGAAGAGTACGACTAGGTCGCCCTTGTAGTAGTCAGTAGTATCAGAATGTAGCGAAAGTCGTAGTGCACTTGACGGATCTACAAATACGTCCTCTGTATAGAAGTTGTTCAGCTCGCCCGCGGTCCCGCCCTCAAATATCAAGTTGTCTGGATCTACTGTTGCGCTTATGCTCAACAAGCGACTCTCTGAAGAATTGAACATGTCAGTGAAGAATGGTCCAACCTCGACTGTTTGAAGCGGGCGAGGAATGCTAGCGTTGCGGTACATAGGAAGCGCTCCTGTCTTGTTGACAGTGACGCTGACTCGAAACTGCCTGTTCCGGGAGCTCTCTCCGTACTGCTCCCATTCCCCAACTTCTCCTATGTTCATGACTCTCACAAATATCTCCAATGTTGTGTTCGCATGAGGTTCAGGAAAGAAACGAAAACCGACCAGCCTCAGGTCTATGGATACAGGCCTCAGACCAAAGATTACTCGTTGGTTCAACTTTGAGTCTTGGACATCGGGTAAGTGAAGGTCAAAGGAGAAGCTCTGAAAAGGCTCTACCTTGATCCGCCAGTCTGGGTCATCGTTCACACTCACATAGTCCAGAATGTAGGTTCCAATTATTTTAGGGGGGACGCTCCCGTCGTATTCCCAATGAATGAGGTGACCAGTGTATACGAGTCTGAGGGAGTGCAAGTTGCTGGCCTGACACAGATTTTTTTGCTGATAAGGCCAGAGGATGTCATTTCTGTCTTGTATCTTTGCCCAATCGCACCAGAGTCCGACTGTGACGGTCTCGCCTACTCTGTGCGTAGTTCCTGTGAATGCTTCTCCTGGAAAGACGGATCTCCAAGGTTTATTCTCTATGTAGTACCACCATTCAACAGCTATCTCGTGGTTCCATTCCCTGAATAGATTGATCTCTATGGGTTCTAGTAGCTCTATCTCACCCATTGAGAATGCCTCTGCCAAGAGAGCGCACCTGGCCCCCAAGTTGACACCCAGCTCGAATTGCCCTTCGACCTCTTCCGTACCTAGCCATTCTACATCGAACGGGAAAGTCCAAGTGCCGTATTTCCATGGATACCCTCTCACGTGAGCATCCAGCAATTCGTAGAGGGCTACGCCATTCTCTATGAGCTCAAATATATCTTCAGCGAATTTAACCGCTTCCAAGCCTTGCAAGCCTGGAACTGGAATTGCAAAGCTTCCTTCGGAATAGGGACCTTCGATTGCTCTAGTGAATTGCGGTTGCAACGATCCGACTTTGAGCTCTCCAGGTTCTCCTGAGAACCCGACAACTGCTCCTCCTGCCACTTCAGAGTGGGTAAAGGCAATCCCACGCGTTCTGTAGTGGACGACGACCTCCATCCTTACTACTTCAGTATAATGAAACACTTTGGGCAAGATGGCGATGAAGTTGGAAACCAAGTGAAGCCCACAATCGCCAGCGCCAAACGCAAACATGGCAAACTCATAGTGTAGCGGATTCGTTGAATCTTGATTGACTTCAATTTTCGCAAGCCCTGTCTGATCCCATCTGGAAATGACATGGTACTTGTCAACAAGGATTGTACCAATGGGCGGCTGCTTATCACTCCCCCAGCTCCAAACTAGCGGCGGGGTCCAGAATATCGTAACAGAGAGGAATAGAATGAACCAAGTGCAGGACCTGCGCTTCTGTAACACGCTGATCATGGAAAAAACATCTTGGGCAAGCTAAATTATGTTCACTAAAACTATTTAAACATTTCGACCGGCATCTAATCGCCGTATGATATCGCGTATTGTTGGAGTCTTTAATAAAACTCTTCCAGCCTTCGATACTGGCAAGATAAGTTTACCATCCTACTGGTGGCATTCCTAGGCTCTGATGAACTCTAAGATGATTGTAGCCATAGGCCAATATTTGAGCCATGGCATTCACGGCCAAAA
>JAWCQS010000002.1:0-16030 GCA_038869655.1 Bathyarchaeia archaeon
TGGATTATATGGTACCTGTCCAAGATGTATTTTCCGAAACCAATATATACAAATCAAGGGGGGTTATATCGCTTCGATATACGTATATCTTCAGCCTTTAGTCCAAAAAGCCTTTTTCTTTCAAAATTTAGAAATAGCGTATGTAACATGCCAGTAATCCTAGGAATAATAGAATAAGATCGGCTGTTGAAAGAATGATCGTAAAGCCTTTATAATACATTTAATATGGAGTTTAGAGATGAGTTCAAGTTATTGCTAGCCAATGGATCAAGAACTAGTTGTGCCATCGGATTCCATAGAAGACTGCAATAAAACTTTTTTCCAGAGACTATAATCTAAGAAGCTTTCAGCTCTCTTCTCTCGACTTCTTTTAAGAATCTTTGCAACTCTTCATCGATTTCTTTCTCTAAAGGGATAGGCTCGTATTCCTTTAAAATCTTACGCACTTCTTCCTTGGCTACTTCCCATAAGTCCTTAGCTCCAGCCTTTTCCCATTCCTCTCTCGATTGCCTATTGCTCAGCTTTGGAATAAAATGCTCTTTCATCAAATACTCTATCGTATGCTTTTGCCCTAGAAAATGTCCTCCGGGTCCTACTTTTCCTATAACATCCAGCGCGAGGGCGTCTTCATCGATGCTTATTCCCTTCAAGGCTCGAAGAACCATTCCGCAGATTTCGTTGTCGATCACTAGACTTTCATAGCTTACTGTAAGCGCATACTCTAGAGTCCCAGGGTACCATATGTAATTTACGCCTGCTAGAGCGGCCATCAAGAGCGTGATGGCTTTTTCAAAACCAGCTTGTATGTCTAGAACCTTCGATTCCGTATCTCCAGCTGTTCCTCTGCTTGGAATTCCATAAAACTGAGCTAGCTGGGCTGTGGCCGCGTTTATTAAGCCAGCTTCGATTGCGCCTTTACAGATTATTCCAGCTCTCATATCCATGATCGTCCCAGCAGTTCCGTAGAAGAGCGGAGTTCCAGGATTGACCAATTGAGCTATGGTTACTCCGCTCAAAACTTCAGCGTTTTGAACAACCAAAGATCCGGCCAAAGTTACTGGGCTTGTGGCTCCGGCTTGGACCTCAGCAGCTATATCGACCGGTAATCGATGCTTCGCATACTCTATAAGCCCTTCTGTCTGCTCAACGCTGTGCTGTAAGGGCGATATTGGGTTGCAAGTAGTGAACACGTTAGGCCTCTTTCCCAGCTCCTCAGGCTCGCATCCCGCTATCATAGAGGCCATTTTTATACAATCTAAAGCCCTTTCTCTTCCCCTTCCAGTCCCTTTTACAACTTTTTCAGAGTTTTTAACGCTTGTATAGTAAGCGTAAGCATGGACCACTTGATCAGGTACGCCTTCTATGTGGGGCATCATGACTCCACTATGGGGAAGCGCGTAGTATTCAAGCGCGCTCGCGAGCTTAGTGAGACCCGCGACATCCTCTAGATTAGTCCTTCTCTTCTTTCCTGTTTCAAGGTCTAGGATATGGAGGCGCCCGATCATCGGTCCAAAGCATACTCGCTTATCCTCGATCCTAACGTTATATCTAGGATTGCGAGCGTAGAGGGTAAAGCCTTTCGGAGTTTTTCTTATGGATTCCTCAATTAGATGAGAAGGGATCTTGACCAATTTTCTCTTCTCATCCACGTAGGCTCCAGCTTCTTTTAGTAGCTTTCTTGCTTCAGGCTCATGGATTAGAATTCCAGTGTTCTCTAAAACGTTAAGGGTCGCTAGATGGATATCGTAAATTTGATCTTTACTCAGGATTTTTAATTGCCCACCTTTAACCAAGGAATACACCTCTTAGGCTTCTATGATTGCAACTCGTTTTAAAGCTTAGTTATGGAAACAAATAAATACTCGGTTCATGGATAAAATGCTTTGGTGAACTCGAATGGGGAGGAAGGCTAAAAGGAGTATTTTGAACTTGGCTTCGATCCTTTGTCTCATCGGTTCCATAATCATGATAGTTATTTCTGCGCTTGAGTTGATAGGCTTTATGGTTCATTTTCTCATACCTTTAAGGGTTTTTACCTATTTTGGGTTCGTTGGCTCGACCAGGATTTTAATAACCCTTGTTTGCGGTTTGATAGCTCTTTATGGGTCTAGGAAGGTTGAGGATCTTATATGGGCCATAGTCCTGATAGTCCTTGCGATAGTAGGTGGTGGCATAGGAGGAATCTTAGTCTTCATAGGTGCGCTCCTCGCTGCTGTGAGCACGGCGCTGTAAAGAAGTTATCTGGAACTAAGTTCCACTCAAAATTCATTATACCTGGAATACGGTAGGATTAATTTTCTTCTAACTTCTTTCTCGGCTTTGATAAGTAGGCTATTGGCGGAAGCTTTTCTAAGCGAGTTTAACTTTCTGTAGCCAGTTTCAACCTCTTTCATCCATTCTTTAGCGAAGCTACCGTTTCTAATCTCCTTCAGTATACTCTTCATCTCTTTCTTAACTTGAGCCGTTATTACCCTTGATCCACGACTTAACTGTCCATATTGACTTGTAGTGGAATGTAATTTAGCTTGCTCGAATATTCCATATTTTAGAATAGCCTTCATTATTTCTATCCATTCACCAGAGCCATAGAGTTCAAGCTGCACCACAGCTGGATCATAACCAGCTTCAACGAGGATTTCGAACGCTGTTTTGATTAAAAGTGTAAACGGTACTGCTTGTTCATTGAAAAGATCGGTTACAGCCTCTTCTTCGAAAGATGATTCTAAAGCACCTACTCGAGTGGCTCCAATAGCCTTAGCAAGTGCTAAAGCTTTTTCAAGCGCAAAACCAGAAAAGTTTTGATGCACGCCTACTAAAGCTGGTGCCCCACTGTTCTTTAAGAATAATTCTCTTACAGATTCTCCTATCATTTTAGGAGCTACCATGATGACATCGACATCGCTCGGAGGAAGCACTGTTTTAAAATGTACTGTGAAACCCGAAGCAAAATCCAGAGTTTGATTGGCTTTAAGGTAAGGCTTAACGCTTTCTTTAAAGACGTATGGTTGAACCTCGTCTGGAAGTAATATGCATAAAATATCTGATTTTTTTACGGTTTCTTTTATAGAAAATACATCAAAACCATCTTCACGTGCCCTTTTTGCGTATTCATCAGCGCGATTTCCAACAATGACTTTGCAACCACTATCACGCATATTGAGAGCTTGGGCACGACCTTGATTTCCGTACCCTATTATCCCAATCGTTTTTTCTTTCAAAATAGAAAGGTTCGCATCAGGATCATAAAATACTCTTGCCATTTTATTCCTCCTCCAATAAACTTGGAAGGAATTTGACCATCCTTGTTTCCGGAATAAGCCCCAATTCCAATGTTATGTTTTCAGCTTCTTTTAAAGATTTAGAATGCGATATTTTTTTCGCTAAAGGATTATGTTCCAAGAGGGTCTTTGGATCAAAGAATAGCATGATAGAAGTCAAAGGTGAGACCTTTATCGACCAAAGCTCGTTCATTTTTTTCCAACCAATTTCACCCTTTACTGCTTTAAGAGGCCACTCTTCAACAGGATTTGGAAACATGTCAAAGAATTTTTCCATACAATCGATATCGATGGGGGTTAGTCCACGAGCTCCTAGGAATCCTCCCTTTTCCATCACAAGAGCTATGCTTTTATCAAGCTCTTCGGGCATTAGATCTCCATCACAACCGTATCCGATTAGCGATAAAACCGATGGAATCTTAAGTCTTGCTAACATAGCCACTACCATCGCATCGATAAGGGGCGATAACACTTTGGTTTCAACCCCTGAGTAAAAGGAGTCGGATCCGCAATCGACTCCGATGATCAAATCTATTTTTTCTTTTTTTATAAGCGCATCCAATTCTTTAACCATTCCATCTACTCCTTCTTCCAATTCAAGAATAAAACTTTTCGTCTTCATCAATTCCGCAACTATGGATTGGGGAAGCTTCATTCCTCTTATCACTCCGCTAGCAATTCTGGTATCATGATCGATTAATGCCAGTCCTGGTGATATGCGTTCGTACTTGTCCAAATCCTTGATTCGAATTTTAAATCCACCAAGAGCTATTCTCTCATCGATGTTCCACCATCCGATGCTGGGCTCTCCTAAAAAGAATTCTTTTGCATTGAATAAGCGTAAATAATTTATAAGGGGGATAGCCCAGCCTATGTCTCCCCCACCACCAACTCCTATCATAATTATTTTTTTAGCTTTTTTAGCAAAATCTTCTAGCGAGCTCTTAATAGAAGACAATTTGGATCATCCAATCGTTAAATCTTAACTTCAAACAATCTGTGAACAAATTCTTTTACAGTGAGAACATCGTATCCCAAATCGTATTCGCCAGCTAACCTTGTTATTTGAGGGGGGGTGATAGAGGCTTTTTTGAGTATTTCAGATTTAGCAAAAGTTTCCTTTGTTGGAGCATCCGAAACAATTCTACCATCAGCCATTACTATGGTCCGCATAGTCCATCTGGCTACCACATGCATATTATGAGTAATCACTATAATAGCCATTTTGAATTTTTGATTCAATTCACTAATCAAATCCATTAGGATACAGATGTTTTTCCAATCCTGTCCAGTAGTGGGTTCGTCAAGGATCAAAACTTCAGGTCGCATCGTCAAAACGGAGGCTACGGCAAGACGCTGTTTCTCTCCTTTACTAAGAAGAAGTGGATTCTCAAGCTCTTTCTCGCTTAACCGCATTTGCTTTAGAACCTCTTTAACCCTTTTTGAAATTTCCTGTTCCGTAAGTCCTAAGTTTCTTGGACCGAACGAGACTTCATCGAATACAGTCATAGAAAATATTTGATGATCTGGATTTTGGAATACGTATCCTACATGCCTAGCTAGTTCCGCCACAGTAGAATTTCTTGTATCTATTCCTTTCACCATCACTTTTCCCCTTGTAGGCTTTAAAAGACCGTTAAAATGTTTTGCAAGTGTAGTTTTTCCAGATCCGTTTTGACCGATTATCGCTATAAACTCCCCTTCGCGTATCGTAAGCTCTATATCTTTTAAGGCATAAGTGCCATCCGGATAGATAAAATGAACTCCCGAAACTTCAACCATCTTTTCCATGAGGAAGCCCGCCTTTAAGCTTTGGAATTATTCTTTTTAACATAGCCCTACCTTCTTCATAAGTTATTGGCATCTCATGAATCGTTGATTTTTGCGATAGCTCCTCCATCAATTCACTGACTTCGGGAATAAAGATGCCATACTTCTTTAGAAGGCCTACCCTACGGAAGAATTCTTTTGCTGATGCGATCAGTTGTATTTTACCCTCATTGAGTAGAATTGCCCTATCGGCCATCTCCGCAAGCAACTCTGTCTCGTGTTCAACTACAACTATAGTCATACCGTAAGTCTGGTTAAGCTCTTTAACGATCGATAGAACTTCATTCTTACCTACTGGATCGAGCTCGGATGTGGGCTCATCAAGAACAAGTATATTCGGTCGTAATGCTAGTGCTGAGGCTATCGCTACTCTTTGTTTCTGCCCTCCAGAAAGTCGCCAAGGAGGTTTATCCTTAAACTCCTTCATCCTAGTAACGCTTAAAGCCCAATCCAATCTTTTTTCCATCTCTCCAGGAGGAATTCCCAAATTTTCCATACCGAAAGCAATTTCATCCTCTACGCTAGTCATCACGAATTGACTTTCCGGCTCTTGAAAAACCATGCCTATTAGGGAAGCTAGCTCATGAGGCTCATGCTCTCTAGTATCTCGATCGTATATCTTCACTTCTCCAAGAAATTCTCCATCGATTTCATGAGGAATTAGCCCGTTGAGACACATGCAAAGAGTTGTTTTACCAGCTTCTGAGGGGCCAACTATAGCGAGGGTTTCTCCTTTTTTTACATTAAAGCTTATGTCCGATAGCGCCCAAAAATTGCTTCCCTCGTATTTAAACGATAGAGCCTTAACTTTGATCACATCATCTATCAACGCTAAAGCCTTCCTGGGATTATCTCGAATAAACCGAATAAAACTCTGGAGATCCCTATTACGATTGTTATTGTTACTAAAGTAAATATGGTAGTCAAGTCTTTAATGCCAAGCCTAGGTTCCCTGAAAAACGTCCTCTTAGCGCCACTGATTGCAAAACCTCTGGATTCGATTGCGGCAGTGATTGTTGAAACTCTTTTGAATGATATAACCAACAATGGCACTATCATAGAGCCTATTAATTTAATCCTTTTAATTATGCTTATCCTCTCAAGTTCAAGTGAACGGGCCATTTGCGCCTCTTTGATTTGCAAATACTCTTTGTACAATAAAGGAATAAACCTGATAACTAAAGCAGAAATGAAGCATAACGCGTAAGGTATCTTAAGCTTACGCATACCGGAGATCAACTCCTTTTCCTTTGCAGTCGTTACAAAAATCATGGTTGATGTGATAAGCCCCCAAAGTCGGAAAAGCATTGAAAAAGCCATCAAAATCGATAAATTGTATATATAAATTCCATCCCAGAGCTTAAATACAGGTTCTCCGATCTTTGAGAAAAATAACCAGCTAAGCATCAAAGCTGTTCCTACCACTAATGCTGACTTAATGAATACGCTTAAAACTCTTCTTGGAATTCTTACGTAAACGGCCAAGATTATTAAAATTATTAGTAATATCAGCGCTGCAAAAGGATCTTGTATCTCAAGAGCTAAAAGGCTTGTAGAAAAAAGAAAGATTACTTTAGTTGGTGGGCTTAAGTTATGGAAGAATGATTTACCAAATGTATAGAATTCTTCCATTTTTTCCCCTTACTTTGAAACTCTGCGCATAAAGAAGCCTTCATAGAGAAGCCCAATTTTCTTAATGTACGAGGAAAGAGCTCTGAGCAAGATTATTCCAAGAACTATAGCGGCAACTAGGTCAGCAAGCCACCATGGCCAAATAGCGATTGTAAAAGCAAATTCTGGTGTGTACCAACCGATGCCTATACTTATGAACATTCCGAACAATGCATCGAGGAATGTTCCAACTATAGCGACAGCTAAGATGAAAATTAGCAAAGAGCGTTTCTCCTTTAGCTCAGGATCTAAACGAGCTGTTCTCCAAAGAATCGCTGGAATTAATACTTCCCATGGCGTTAGAATGCCAAACATCAAGGCGACTGGTATAGAGTAACCCCAGTACGGCGCTGAAAATAGAGTCCCTAAAACTGCGCCAAGCCAACCCCAGAAGCCGAACCAGATTCCAATCGCAGCTCCAAAGCCTGCTGGTGGGTAGAAAACGGACAATCCTGGAATTGGGGTGAAGAACGTACTTATTACTTGCAAGATAGCATGGATCGCTCCACACAGCGCTGCTATGACTATGTCACGGGGCTTTATTGAAAATGAAAATATACCCGTACAAACCACCTTCTTATTTTTTTGCAGTTGTATTAAGAAGAAAGTAGTATTTAACGTTTACCTTCTAAATTTATTTTACCTCATCGAATTAGTTTCCTCTTGAAGGTGTTTGAAGAATGGCGAAGATCCTTATTGATGGAGGAACCATAATTACTATGGGAAAAAATGGAGTAATCCGTAATGGTGCGATCATAATCGAAAACGATAAAATAGTGGATTTAGGATCAAGCGAATTCATTAGAAAAAGTCATTCATGGGATGTTATGATAGACGCTCGTGAAAAAGTAGTTTTACCGGGATTTATAAACGCTCACACGCATACTCCTTATACAATCCTCCGAGGCTTATCTGAGGATTTACCCCTAGAAAAATGGTTAGAACGCCTAGGCGATTTAAAGTCCATGCTAACTGAGGAGGATTTTCTGCTATCGATTAAGCTGGCATGCTTAGAGATGATTAAATCTGGAATCACATGCTTTGTTGACTCAATGCTCTGGCCAACTGGGTATTTTTATACGGATGCTATGCTAAAAGTTATGGAAGATTCAGGAATTAGAAGTGTAGTAGCCAACGAAGTTTCTGACGAGGCCGGCGATTCGAGAGAGTGCATCGATAGGTCTATTTCCATGATTAAGAAGTGGCATCGAAAAGGAAATATTCTGTGCATGTTGGCGCCTCATTCTACCTATAAGTGTTCTCCCCAATGTCTTAGGCAAATGCGTAGGCTCGCAAACTCTTATGGAGTAAGGATAACTATCCATCTTGCCGAAACTGTTCATGAAGTAAAGAGTATTAAAGAGAAGTTTGGCAAATCCCCGATCAGGTTGGCGTACGAATGCGAGATCCTTGGATCGGATTTATTGGCGGCTCATTGTGTTTGGCTTTCAAAAGAAGACGTTGAGCTTTTAAAAGAGTTTGACGTTAAAGTTGTTCATAATCCAGTAAGCAATATGAAGTTAGGTTCGGGCACAGCTCCAATAACTAAACTGCTAGATGAAGGAATTGTCGTGGCTTTAGGTACCGATAGTGTAGTGAGTAACAACAGAATCGATATGATTCAAGAGATGAAGATTGCATCGATTCTTCAAAAAGTCTATAACCTTAATGCTAGTCTTGTTCCAGCAGAGCAGGCGTTAAGGATGGCAACAATAAATGGAGCTTGGGCTATAGGATTGGAAAAAGAAGTTGGTTCTTTAGAAGTGGGAAAAAAGGCTGATATAATCGTAATCAATATGAAGGGACCTCACACAACGCCCTCCTATACTCCTATCACTTGCTTAATCTATTCCTCAACCGCATGCGATGTAGAGACCGTTATAGCGAACGGTAGGCTTCTAATGGAAGATCGCAAGGTTAAAACGATGGATGAAACCGAGGTTTTAGAAAGTGCCTCTAAGGTTTCACTCACTCTCGCTAAAAATTTTAAACTACTGGATTAAAATCCAAAGGCATAAAGTGAGTTGCGTTGATAAGCTTCATTGAAATTGTTGATAGAGCTTACAACACTGGCGAATACCAGGCTCCTAAAGAGTTTGATATGAAAATTTTCAAGAAGGCGTCTATGCTTGCAAGAGAGTATGATATCAGGTTTGATCCCAACTGCGTTGTACCTACGGATGATACTCTAGCTAACGATCTTTACGGGGCGGGTCTCAAACTGTTTCTTGAGCTGGGAGTACTTTTTACTGGAACCAACAGGATCATAAAGTTTGATGAGCAAGAGATTAAAGATTTCCTTAAAGGAATTAGGTCCTCAATCAAAATAGGAAGAGGCAATGAAGAAAGATTAGTAACAAAGAGAAACGTAGAAGAACATAAAAGACCAAGCATTCTCGGTGGCGTTGTTGAGGGGAATCCTCAAGAGGGCGAAATCTTCCTTAAGCTTTATGAGGGCATAGCTGGAATTGAAAAAATGGAGGGAATTTACTATGGTCCTCCTGAAACCATAATGCATAAACCTGTGAGGCATGGTACTCCTCTAGAGTTCTCAGCAGTAGCTAGAGCAACAAGACTCGTTAGAGAAGCGACTAAAAGGGCTAAAAGACCGGGGTTGCACTTAATAAATGCAGCTCATTCGGCTGTAGGTGACATAGGCGCTCATGTGGTTGAAGGGGGCATAGGAAAAAACGATGCAACAGCTATACCTGTAATCGCTGAATTGAAAGCAGATGAGCAAACGCTCAATAAAACTGCTTTTGCTCTACAATTCGGTACGATCACGAATCCATACAGGGTACCCATAATTGGAGGGTATGTTGGAGGGCCTGAAGGGGCTGCCATAGTTGGCGTGGCTGAATTTTTTCAATCCTTAACGATTTACCAGGGCTATAGAGGATATTTTAACTGGGATGTAATAAGAGCGATTCCACCTGGAGGGACTTCAAGGGAAGCTCTTTGGGTCCGTAGTATAGTAGGGCAAGCGATCCAGAGGAATACTAACGCAATATCAGGATCAGGAATCGTTACTTTTGCTGGTCCTGGGACAGAGATGATGCTTTATGAAATAGCTTCGGCAACTATAGCGCATACTGTTTCAGGCTTGCATGTTATGCATGGTTGTAGAAAGGCCAGACTTACTAAACCTAATCATTGTACTCCTTTAGAACCAGCTTTTGAAGCTGAAGTTGCATACGCGTCTGCCAAGCTTAAACGCGAAGATGCAAATGAAATTGTAAAGAGCATTCTTGGAAAGTATGAAAGACATATTCAAGATGCGCCCGAAGGGAGTAGTTTTAATGAATTGTTCGATATTGATACGTTAACCCCAAAATCAAGTTATATCCTAACCCTTAATTCTGTGAAAAGCTTTCTCCAAGATAGTGGTTTAGATGTTTGAGGAAAAATAAATCTAGAAAGATTTTTGATGAAGTGCCAAGGCCATAAATTCCTTCAACCATTTTGTTACATTAAGCAACTTTTATTATCCATGAGTTCCCTTTTCTTTTTAACTTTCCTTCCTTCTCCATCTCATCGAATTTTTTCTTTAATCCAGACCAAAAACTATCGTCAATTAAGGTTATTCCATCCTTTAGAGCATAGAGTATCAATGGATTAAAATCATTAAACATTTCTACAATTTCCTTATCCGTATAGACCAAGGGCTCAACCCATCCGTTAGAGTATTCGGAGTATTCGTAGATTCTTTCACTAAGCCTTTTCGATTCTTCGGATACGATTATTAGCAGGTCTATATCGCTTGAATAACTGTAATCCCCTCTTGCCATAGATCCGTGTAGAACTATAGATTTTATTTTATCTTTTTTCTTCGAGGACAAGAGCTTTTCAATGTAGGATTTAACGGAAAGATACCTAGGCAAACCCTGTAACTTTCTTTGCAAAATCAAACACTTCTTCCGCATCCTCTATGGCTTGAGTGGCATCTTCACTATCGTACATCTGTACTGGAGCCCCGCTTGGAAAAGCATTAGGATATCTAGTAGGGATATAAAATCTATTAAGCCTTTTGCATGCAGACTTTACGCTATCTGGGAACTCGACTTTTTCGGAAATCATTGAGGCTAATGATAAAAGGTTATGCCCTATGCTCGGAACAACCAAGCTTTCAAGTATAGCTTTCAAAGATTTCTCTGCAGACTGTTGCGAGGCAAAACAACTCCAAGCATAATTTCCCGTATCGCGCAAGTCTTTTGCTGCCCTTAAATCGCCCTCAGCTTGATCGAGCCAATCCTTCGTTCTTCTCATTATTGCCCTCAGCCCTTAATTTTCTTTCGGAATAGTTATTTTAGGCGAGCTATTTAAGGATTAAAAGTTTGATGGCGTGGTGCAGCCTTAAATACCGTTTGGATCAAAAGTCAAGTTTGCTTAAAATACGGGATCACTTTTTCTCCGATGAGCTTTATGGCTTTAATTACCCTTTCATTGGGGATACCCGGGAATTGTACTCTCAAAACTATGTTGTTGACTTCAAGTTCTTTCTTATACCTTTCAACCTCGCTTATAAAATCCTCAGGTCCCCCGATTATGAACCTTTTTTTAAGCGCTTCCACGTAATCATCGAAACTTATTCTTTCAGGAGTTAAAGGGCTTCCATCTTCGTCTTGTAGCGCTCCCCATCTATAGTAGTTTTCGCCATAAAGATACAAAATTCCATCCTTAGCTTCCTCCCATGCTTTTTCAGCGTTTTCAGATATGTAAGCCTCCCTTCTTAAAGGCCTCTCAAGTTCATAAAAATCTTTTCCGACCCTCTTCAACTCTTCTCTATAAACCTTCATATGGTTTTTCAAAACCCCGATCGGAGTAATCGGGTCCGTTAGCCAAGCGTCTCCAAGCCTAGCAGCCCTTTTTACAGCCTTAGTTGACCATTGAGCAGCAATCCACAGAGGCGGCGAGGGCTTTTGAATTGGTTTTGGCATTATGGAAATCCCCTTTATTCGATAATGCTTTCCAATGAAAGTAACCTTAGGTTCAGAAAGAAGCTTTTTTACAAGTGTTACACCTTCTTCAAACCTTGAGCCGCGTTCGCTGAAAGGTACTCCAAAGGCCTCAAACTCTTCTTCACGGTTTCCAACGCCTACTCCTAAAATGAATCTCCCCATTGAGATTATATCCAGCAAAGCCGCTTCCTCCGCAACCCTTATCGGATTATCTAACGGTAAAACGACTATTGCTGTTCCGACCCTTATTTTACTAGTCCTAGTGGCTATACCTGCGCAGGCTATCCTTGATGATGGAAACCAACCATCTTTTGTAAAATGATGCTCTGATACAAAAACCGAGTTAAAACCATACTTTTCGGCTAAAGAAATTTGCTCTAGGGCATTCTCGTATAAAGAAGCCCAGTCTCCAGTTAAAGAGTGAAAGCCATATGTTAAACTAAACTTCAATCCATATCGCCAGCCTATAAATCATAACATATTATAGATTGAGTTAATGATTTATTTATCGTTATTCTTTTAAATTAAAACCAACTTTAAAAGTTCTGTTAACGCTGTATTGAAAAATGTTGAATGCCGATACGACTGTGAGGGTTTTGCCTGAATTAGATGCGCTTAAAAATCATCGATTTTCTTATATATTAAAGTGAAGTAAGGAGGTGGCAAGTTGCCAGAAGAGAAAGAAGTAAAGCTCATAACAATAGAAGAGCTTCTGGAAATGTTTGTCAATAATCGAAAGTTTAAATTGGTCGAAGTTTTATCGAAAGAAAGCTTTCAGGAAGGCCACATCCCTGGATCCATCAACATACCTCTTGATGAATTGGAAAATGTTGCGAGTGCACACTTAGAGAAGGGAGATACGATCGTGGTTTATTGCGCAAGTTATGCTTGTCATGCGAGTACAGAGGCAGCCAGAATACTTCTGAGTAAGGGCTATGAGAGTGTACTTGATTTCAAGGCCGGTAAGAGAGGTTGGGTACATGCTGGACTTGAATTGGAGAAGTAGTATGCGGCCTTAATCTACCTTACTTTCAACTTTTCTATAAAACGTTTCTAAGAAATCTTGAGATCTTTGCTATAGATTCTTGGATTCGCTAAGATCAAGCTTAAAAGGTTCGTAATCAGTAAGCTTTACTCAAAAATAAAAAAGAAGGGTTTGTTTAGGCTTTAGGCTTTGCTATGTACGGCAAAGAATCTCAGCCAGCATAGAGTATCGCCAACGCTGAATGGCCCTTTAAGCCAAACGACAGCTTTTTCATATCTCACTACGATCGTTCCTCCAAGTCTAACTTCACCATTCTGAACGTAGCCCTTGACTCCTAAAAAAGCGCCCCTCAAATATCTTCTTGCCTTCACTCCGCCTTCACCATTCGTTAACGCAAATTCCTTCCCCTCTATTTCGATAGCTCCGCTCTTTACTACAAACTTGAACCCATGTTCTTCCACTTCTGTGACTTCAATGCTCATCTTCAAGGATGCATTTTTCTTCACAATATTTCCATCTTCCGCCGCTATCGCCACACCACGCTCTGAGACTATAGTGAAAACATCGCCAACATTTACTCGTTCCTCAGAAGAGCTTGCGGCTACGCTGGTAGCTGATGTTGTGGAGGCGATGATCCCAACAATCAGTATAGCCATGATGAAGGTCGAGGCAGTTTTTAACTTGTCCAATTACGTACCTCCTTTTTTTACTCTCATGTAACTTCGATTAGGGTATATAAGGCGAGTGAATGAATCGTATAGACGATTCGTCCATAAAAGTAAAATATTCCCCTCTAATTTGAAACTAATTATGTGATTAAACCTTGTTAAGGTTAGATCCTTTAATCTTGCCCAGGTTATTCCTCTTCTTTACCATAGACTTCTTTATGGAAATTCTAGATGCTGCTATAGCCCTTTTAATCGGATACTTCGCATTTAGAGGTTTTAGAGTGATTAAAGAGAGGATTTTCCTTTACCTTCATTTTAGCTTTACGCTGCTGGGAGTGGGGCTATTGGCCCATGGATTAACTACTCGCACGCTCGTCTTAAACCCTGGCAGATGGGCAATATCCCTGAGCAACTTTGCGTATATGATTTACTTTTTCATGGAGTTAATAGCTTACAGCCTACTCATTTTCGCTTATCTACAACAAACGAAGGCTCTAGCCTCATCGGTTGGCTTAGCAGCCCTTCCGGTATTGATCGAATATAATCCAGTCTCGGAGATAGTTATCTTCTGTTTAACCGTCTTCATAACTGCTCAATGCGCCGTAAACTATAGCGTAAGGAGGAATAGCAACTCACTCTTAGTTTTAATCGGGTTCGCTTTGATAGCTTCTAGCCATGCCGTATTTCCATTGATTAGGCTTAGTGGAGCGTTGTTTTTAATGGCCCATGCTCTACAATCGATAGGCTTTATCTCGCTTCTAGCCATGCTCCTAAGGGTGACGCGGGGTAGATGAGCTTTAAACCAACGAAGTATCGCTCCGAAATGAGAATTTTGGTAGATATTTTAAGAGTAATTCGTAAAGAAAGCGAAGCTGGACCGACTAGGATACTCTATAAAGCCAATTTATCCTATGAGAGACTAAACAAATATTTGGAGAAATTAAAGTCTATGGAGCTAATCGTTGAGTTGAGAGGCGAGTCCAAGTCTTACGCGTTAACTCAAAAGGGATTCGAGTTCCTTAAGGAGTTTGAAAAATTTGAGGAACTGGCTAAGGCTTTTGGCTTCATTATATGATAAGCGCACTTACCTCCTCTCTCCTTAAGGGTTTGTTGTAATAGTAAGTAATAAATAATTTCCTTCTATTCTTATAGTTTAAGCATTTTGGAGATGGAAAAGCGATGGAAAAAGAAAAGTTGATAGAACTATACGAAAGCATGGTTAGGATAAGGTTTTTCGAAGAAAAGTTGATAGAGTTGGCTCTTAAAGGAGCGGTGCCAGGCTATCCTCATCTTTGTATTGGGCAAGAAGCCTCCATAGCTGGAGTCTGCGTGAACTTGAGGAAAGACGATTACGTAACCGGAACGCATAGAGGCCATGGCCTTAACGTGGCTAAAGGGGCAAAGCTTGATAGGTTGATGGCTGAGATCCTCGGTAAAAAGACTGGGTACAACAAAGGAAAGGCTGGAACTATGCACGCCTCAGCGTTCGAAGAAGGCGTAGTGGGATGTTTTGCTGTAGTTGGAGATGGAGTACCCGTATCGGCCGGAGTGGGCTTATCGATTAAATTAAAGGGAAAGGATCAAGTGGTCGCTTGTTTTTTTGGTGATGGCGCTACCAACACGGCTTCTTTCCATGAAGGGATGAACTTGGCAGCCGTATGGGATCTTCCGGTCATATTCGTTTGCGAAAACAACCTCTATGCCGTTACTACCCGAATAACTACTACAACGAAGGTTAAGAGGCTTTCTGAAAGAGCTATAGCCTACGGGATTCCTGGGATCACTGTCGACGGAAACGATGTATTCGCGGTTTACGAGGAGGCAAAAAAAGCTGTGGAGAAAGCTAGGAGAGGTGAGGGCCCGACGTTTTTGGAGTGTTTAACCTATAGATTTAGGGGGTCTTCGGAGGGTGACCCGAACAGGGGCTTAACTTACAGGTCAGCCCAGGAACTTGAGGAATGGATGAAGAGAGACCCAGTAAAAAGGTTTAGGGAAAAAGTGATCCATGATAAAGCCTTAACTCAGAAAGAGCTCGATGACATAGACGACAAAGTGAAAAAGGAAGTTGAGGAAGCTACGAAGTTTGCCTATGAAAGCCCATATCCTAATCCAGAGGAAGCTTTAGAGGATTTATACGCTTAGAGGGTGGAGGTGAAGGCTAATATGAGAGAGATCACTTTTCTTGAGGCTTTACGCGAGGCTTTACGCGAAGAGATGAGACGGGATAAGAACGTTTTTATAATGGGTGAGGATGTCCAAAGAGGGTACGCCGATGGAGTGTTTGGTGTAACCAAAGGATTGATTGATGAATTTGGAGAAGAAAGAGTGAGGAATACACCGATCTCAGAGATAGCCATCATAGGCTCAGCTGCTGGCGCAGCCATAACTGGTATGCGTCCTGTAGCCGAAATAATGTACTCTGATTTTATGTGCTGCTGCATGGAGCCGATCATCAACGTTGTTGCCAAATTAAGGTATGTGCATGGAGGCGGTGAAGTAAAGCTTCCTCTGGTTATCCGAACTGCTACTGGAGCTGGAATAAGAAGCTCCGTGTGCCATTCTCAAAGCCTTGAGGCTTTTTTCATGCATATTCCAGGACTTAAGATAGTCGTACCTTCCACGCCTTACGATGCGAAAGGA
>JAWCQS010000003.1:0-14312 GCA_038869655.1 Bathyarchaeia archaeon
CTTTACCTTTGGATAAATGAGCTTGGATTCTAAGCCCATCGTACTTAAACTCAACTGCGACTTTTCCGTTCATCTTTTCGAGTATTTCTTGAGGAGACGAAAGCCTCTCAGCCAGCATAGGACGAATTGGTCTTCCAAAAGAAATTTTAAACCTCTTTATTCCCTCAAGTCCTTCTGAAGCCACAACCTTGGCCACATGACCTAAATCCGATGATAGGTTGTAAGCCCTTTCTAGATCATCCCTAACTTCTTTGCTTCCACAATACGCTATGGCCAAAGCATCCAATATAGTCATATCGGCTACGCCCAGCCTCAATTTGCCTATACTCATCCTCATTATGTACTTGGCTTCCTCCGGAGTTGCATCGTTAAGAAGGCTGCAGAGCAGCCTGATTTTAGATTCTATAGAGCCTGAGCCAGTAGCGTGCGCAATTTTATCGAATGTTTCGTAAACGAGTTCAACAGTGAGAGGCTCTTTAAACAAGGTCAGTTGGGATTTCTTTTTTAAAACCTCTTCAGAGGCTAATCCTAAATCTCCAGTTTTTTTAAAAATTTGACCTATCTCATCTTCTTTTTTTTCACTCACTTTAGACAATGCCTTGATCGCTAGCCTTTCAGCGATCCCTATCTCTATTCCGACGAAATCTGGATAAAGCTTCCCTTGAGTAAGGTAAACCACTTTATCAATTGCTTCTCTTGGCGTATTTTTGAACAATTCTACTAAATAATCGGTGATTTCAAGCCTCTTGGTTGTACTTTCTATTTTTTCGTAGGTCTCTGTTATTAATGAGTATTTCATGGTTTTCACTATAATTCGAATGTATTTCCTTACCAATTAATTTTTTCTTTAAGGATAAAGCTTGGAATTCTTTATTCTACATGGATTCTAAACAAATCGATGTCGTAGCCCAATAAATTTAAGAGTTCTCTCGTTGTTCTTTTAACATCTTTTGATTGAGTGATGTAGCGACCTACGATTAAAATGTCTGCTCCAGATTTTAACGCAACCGGAGTCGTACTGGGGTCTATTCCTCCAGCTACCGCAATCAGTATTTTGCGATCTTTAAACGCTTGTTTTATCCCTTTAATCAATTCCCATCTACTTTTACCAGTTTTTTCTTCATCTATCCCTCTGTGAAGTATCACTACCTCTGGAGTTTCCCCAAGTTCTTTCAAAAGTTTTAAAGGATCTGGAACTCCCATCATATCTATTACTGAATAGATTCCAAGCCTTTTAGCTTCGTAGATGAATTTATCTATGGTTTCTTTAGAAGCCAACCCCGAAACAACTACGGCATCGGCAGTTTCTTCGTAAGCCAGATCAACTTCTACTTGACCAACGTCTAAAGTCTTTAAGTCAGCGACTATGAATATATCCTTGATTTCTTTTCTTATTTCTCTGATTACGCCTACTCCATATTTTTTGATTAGAGGGGTTCCAGCTTCGAGTATTATCCTATCGCTCTGAGGTAATTCTTTAACGATCTTTAAAGTCTTTTCAATATCTGGAATGTCTAGAGCTATTTGAAGGTAGGGAGGGTCCCAAAGTCTTGGAACCTTGAAACCCATTATAGGATGAGTTGCCCTATCTTTTTCATAAATTATTTTGTCCAAACTAGGATACCCCATTAAAGCTCTTTTTAAAGCAAGTTTTGTAGCTCCATAATTGTAGTGAAAAATTTTTCTAAAGTCTTTCGCTTCTGGATGGACAAAAACGCTACAGATTATTACAAATTCATCTACTTTCTCTTTCGGTATTATGTTTTCCTCTACTGCATCAGCTATGGCTTTAGCTACCGCAGCTTGAGCTGGACCAAACACTTTATTAGCTTGATCAAGGTTTTTTATTGTGACTTTTGGCACTATCAATGTAAAAGGTTTTGGAGGAAGGTTTGGCCTGATTACGGCTAAAAGAGGAGTGTGCCCAGCTGATAAGTGGGCTAGACTGTTGGCGAAAGCTTGTCCTACTGGACCATTCTTATCGCCTATCACCAAGTCTACATGAGCTATCTCGGGCTCTTTTCCTACGAGTGCTTCTCCTACATGAAACAAACTTATAATCCTCTTTAAGACTAATCATGGTTCGTGATTAAGCTCAGTTTTAATTTTAAACTATACTCATATAAATGAGTTACCCTATGTGAGTTGCCAATCCCTTAAAAGGCTTTGGCTATAGCCAGATGGGCTTTTCAAGAACGCTACACTCAACTTTCACATGAACATAAAACTTAGACTCTTTCTTGACGATTTGAAAGCTCTTAACGGCGCTCTTCTCCAAAAGGTCTATGTGGTATTTAGCAGGGTTAAGTGGAATTGCCAATCCCTTTCTAATCTTGATTAGGCAGTTGAAAATCTTTATTTAAGCTTGCTACAATTCATCCTCATGCTTTCGCACGGTCTTCTTGCGGAGCAGAACGCATTTGGGGAAAATCGATGATCAAAATTAAAAGAATTGATGAGATAGAGGAAGAAATAAGAAGGCTAGAGGAAAGAGGAGGACTAGATCTAGGTAAAGTCATGCCAAGCGTAGAGGAAATAGTAGAGGATGTTAAAAAGCTTGGAGACGATGCGATTTCACGCTATACTAAAAAGTATGATAAAGTTGATTTGAAAAAAGAGGAGTTCAAGGTATCTGATGAAGAAATAATCGATGCTTATAAGAAGATAGATAAAAGTACTCTAAAGGCGATAAGGAAGTGCATCAAGAACATCGAAAGTTTTCAAAGGAAGCAACTTAGGGAATTCTGGTTTACAAAAATCGATGAAGGAATTCTAGCGGGACAGTTTACTAAAGCCATAGAAAGCGTTGGCATATACGTACCTGGAGGGAGAGCAAGCTATGTCTCAACCGTATTGATGACCGCTGTTCCAGCTAAAGTTGCTGGAGTCGGTAAGATAATAATCTGTACTCCTCCTAACCTAAGTAAAAAAATTGATCCTGGAGTGCTGGTAGCTTCCAAAGAAGTTGGTGTAACTTCGATATACAAAGTCGGAGGGGCTCAAGCGATAGCTGCTATGGCTTTTGGAACTGAGATCATCCCTAAAGTTGATAAGGTAATAGGCCCTGGGAATATCTATGTTACAGCCGCTAAAATTTTAGTTAGCCGAGAAGTAGCCATAGATTTTCCCGCAGGTCCCTCTGAGATCTTGATTTTGGCCGATGAGACGGCGAGTCCTGGCTATATAGCTGCTGATTTGATTTCTCAAGCAGAGCACGACCCTGAGGCTCTAGCAATTTTGATAACTTCATCTGAAGAATTGGCTAAAGCTGTACTAGAAGAGATCAACTCCATGTTTAGAGATTTAGGGAGAAAAGAGATAGTTCAGGCTTCGTTGAGAAACAAAGGGATGATTATAGTTTCTAAAAATATAGGAGATTCTATAGAGTTGATCAACAGAATTGCTCCTGAGCACCTTCAAATAATGACTAAAAACCCCTTGGAGATCGTTGAGAAGATAACCAATGCTGGAGCAATTTTCATCGGGGACTACTCTCCATGCGCTTTGGGAGACTACTCTGCTGGAGTAAACCATGTTTTACCCACGAGTGGTTATGCAAGGATCTATTCAGGGCTTTCAATTAAAGATTTTATGAAAGTGATGGACGTTCTGTACTGTACCGAGGAGGGCTATTCTAGCATAGCTGATTCGGCGGCTATTCTAGCCAAGCAAGAAGGCTTGGAAGGACATGCGAAAGCAATATTATTAAGGTTGAGCAAACTATCCTGTCGTGATAGCCTATGCAGAGGATGAAAGAATTAAGAAGAGAAACTTCCGAAACCAAAGTAGAGCTAAAGATAAATTTAGATGGAGTTGGGAAGGGCGAGATAAACACTGGGGTTAAATTTTTTGATCATCTTTTGAATACTCTGGCGTTTTATTCGTTGTTCAATTTAAGCATAAAAGCATCTGGAGATCTAAAGCATCATTTAATCGAGGATGTTGGAATCGCTCTTGGCAAGAGTTTTAATGAAGCCGTATCCAAGAGTTTGGGAATAAAAAGGTTCGGCTACGCATGCATTCCGATGGACGATACTTTAGTAAGCATAGCCGTAGATTGTGGTTGCGAAAGAAGCTATGTTAGTTTAAACCTGAAGCTCTCAAGTGAAACTATTGAAGATATGAGTTCGGAAGACTTTATTCACTTTCTCTACTCTTTTGGACAAAACGCTCAGATCAATCTTCATGTAGAAGTTTTGAAAGGTGCAAACGATCATCACATAGCTGAGGCTACCATGAAGGCTTTAGGGATAGCTCTACGAGAGGCTGTTAGCATCGACTCAAGACGCATTGGAAAAGAATTGAGCTTAAGAAGCAAGTAATAAGGAATTTTTAACTTCACATATCTTTTAGGCAAGAAAAGGCATCAGTGAAGCTGATGAGGTTGACGGTTTTGCTTCTTAAAAATTCTTGAACAAGATTCTTTGAGAAACTCTTCAGCCCTTGTTAAAAGCTTTTTCCCCTCTTCTGTAATAACATAATACTTCCTTTCAGGACCTTCTCCACTACGTTTCTTTTTTTCTAAAGCGATGTAGCCTTCCTTTTGCAATTTATAAAGTACTACATAAGACGTAACTTTTCCTGGCTCAAAATTAAACTTTTCACGGATTTCATCACGGATTTCATAGCCATACTTCGGGCCTTCATTGAGTAAGCTTAATACGTATATCCATAAGTTTTCTTTCGTTAACTTTCTTATCAACCTCTCATAGGCCATGGCCTTTTCCCACTCAGAGCGTAAAATTTTTATACCATCACTATTTTATAATTATAAAATAGTGATCACTTTGGGAAAAATAAAGGTTGCTGTAGCCGGCGTAGGTAACGTTTGTTGCGCCTTAGTCCAAGGCGTAGAGTATTATAAAGCCATAAGGGATGAGGATGAGATCTCTGGAGCCATTCATCCTAGAATTTTGGGCTATGGTTTTGACGATATAGAGTTTGTAGCCGCTTTCGACATAGACAAAAACAAGGTTGGAAAGGATCTATCAGAAGCGATTTTCACGAGGCCAAACAACGCGATAAAAGTGGTTAACATGGGAAGACTTGGAACTGAGGTTAAAAGAGGGCCAGTACTGGATGGGCTTGGAAAGTATTTGAAGGAAAAAATAGAAGTAAACGATGATGATCCTGTGGATGTCGCTAAAACCTTAGAGGATAGTTCAGCCGACGTTTTGGTAATACTTGTTCCAGTTGGCGCTGATCAAGCGGCTAAGTTTTATGCTAAATCAGCTTTTGAAGCTGGTGTTGGAGTGATAAACGGTATGCCCTCTTTTATAGCAAACGATCCTGAGTATGTTAAGCTGGCTGAAAGAGCTAAAGTGCCTCTTATAGGCGATGACGTTAAAAGTCAAATAGGAGCAACCATACTCCATCGCGCATTGATTAACCTTCTAATAAATAGAGGAGTGAAAGTAAAGAACACTTGGCAACTTAATTGGGGAGGGGACATGGACTTTTATAACATGCTAGAAAGAGAGAGGCTTAAAGTAAAAGAAGTAACAAAGACAGATGCGGTTATAAGCCTATTGCCAGAGGAAGATAAAGCCAACATTGGAGTTAGAATAGGTCCCGCCGATTATGTGGAATTCTTGAATAACCAGAAGGTGGCCAACATATACATCGAAGGGTCCTATTTTTGCGGGGTTCCAGTCTATATAAGGGCTGAGCTGTGGGTTCATGATGCCTTCAACTCAGCTGGATGCTTGGTCGACTGTATAAGGCTAGAGAAAATAGCTTTAGATAGGGGGATCAAAGGTGTATTACATACTCCATCAGCATGCTATATGAAGAAGCCCCCGATTCAGATGACAGACCCTGAAGCTTGGAAAGGACTTGAAGAATTTATAGCAGGGAAGCGGGAAAGATAAAGTCTTATTCGTTCTCACATAGATTTTTGTAACTGCTTCTCAATGAATTATTTTAGAGCTGAAGTCTGAAGATGGATAATCTAAGTGAGAAGTCGTTTAACCTCGGTCATGCAACAAAGCACTTAAAGAGTAAGCTTTATATATGATGTATTTAATAAAATTTATACAATGGTGTCTCTATGAGTGTTATTTTAATCGGTTTGGCCTTCCTTAGGCTGATTCTTGGCATAGTCTTTGCGATTGCAGGGCTTTACATTGCTTCTTGGATTCTTGGGAAAGTTACCAAGGAAATTGATGAGTGGGAAGAAATAGGAAAGGGAAACATAGCAGTTGCGATATACATGGCTGGCATATTCATATCTGTTGCTGTTATCATAGGACCAGGAATTATTGGGCTATTCAGAACTTTAGATGTAGTTGGTATTGCTATTGGCTTTATTCAGCTTGTTCTTGCGCTAATTCTTGCCATGGTTATGCAGTACATAGGCCTTTCAGTTCTTGGGAAGTTAACTAAGGGCATTGAGGAATGGGCCGAGCTTAAAAAGGGCAATATAGCCATAGGCATTATGATGGCTGCTATCGTGATTGCCGTATCTGCCATTGTCGCTAGAGGAGTAGAAAGCCTTATTGCAGCAATATTTGGATGAATCACTTTTTCTTTTTTTCTTTATGAGGAATTTAAGCCAGTATTCGCAGATGAATGCTGCATACTATTCGCTAATAATTCCTTCAAGTTTACCGTGCCTTAAAATAAAGGTTGGGCATGCAAGAAAGCAGTTCATATGGCGTATAGCAAAATTACGACGAATATAAATGAGATGCCCAATCGATATCTAGGCTATAATATTCGTTTCCAACGACTATTCAGCTCTCTTTTACCGTTTTCTTCCAGTATCTTGGCGTTGAAGCTTTCTTTGCGTTTCAAGCCTCGTTATTCTTGTTTATGATTACTGTGCTGTAGCAGAGCCTATTGGCGAAGCATACTTCGCATAAAGGCATCTTGGATGCCATAGAACTCTTTGTAGCGTATATAGGCTTGTCTTCTAAAGGGTGCTACAATTTAAGCCTGATGCTATTCACTCCACAGTTAAAACATGTTGGCTTTCTGGCTAACGCCTGTAAACAAGCTTAAAGTTTTATCGTCTTACTCTAGCCTTAATAAGTCTAAATAGAGCTATATCAATAAGCTTTGCTATAAAAAGAAGACATAAACTTTGGAATCTAAAGTTTAAGGGAAATTCTGGAATAGCGTAACTTAAAGGTTCCATGTAGAAAATGTTCAACGACGTTTCTGCTCCATCCCCAACGAAAACCTCTTTACTTATCGCTTCGTACCCAGGCAAGGTAAATACCACCAAGTAGCTTCCCCTCTGTAGCCACATCTCAAAATAACCATCAAGAGTAGGCGTCCATATCAGCAATTCAGGCGACCGTGCGTCAACAGTCACCCATGACAGAGGAATAGCCTCGTCGTACATATTCAATCCATATACATTACCGAATAGATGGCCAAGCCTTTCTAGTTTGAGGACAACACTTGCCTCCCCTCCGGCTGGAAGGTTGGTAATGGTTGTGAGGGGTTGCTCGTAGCCTGGAAGGTAAACTTTTAATGAATATCGACCTTTGCTAAGGCCGTAGTCTCTCTGGAGAGAGCTGTCGGTTGTGTCATAATAGTTTACCCACCTTAAGGCCGGATTTCCAGCGTACGTCTTGAAACCTATTAACCTGATAGTGAATGTCGTTCTGTCGCATGGAATATGGGTTATGTTTGCTCCAACAAATTGCAATTCTAGCTCATCGTATATTTCGACGCGCAGGGGGGCTAGCGGAGCGAAAGGGTAGGTGTCTATAGTTGAAAACATACCCTCCTTCATGAATTGTAGCTCAAGTTCGATCACGCCTCCTTTGATAACGTTAACCGCTAAATCGGTTGTTGCGCCATCGAAGACAGGAATGCGATAGGGGGAGGGTTGATAGTATCCAGGTGTGAAGATGAAGATCGAGTACATATCAGACCTAAGCCCAGTTATATTTGCGGTTACGGTTGAACTTGCAAATCTCTGTTGAGTTATATGCGTCGCGACAATATCCAGGCCATACTCGTCCCGAATTTCAATCCTTAGCGGAGATCCGGGGTAAGCCCAATCTAAGAGCTTTGGCGGAGTTTGCCAATTTACCGAACGGACGGTAATCTTGAGTGTGCCCGTTCTCAACATGAGTAAACTCATGTTGAGGTGACTGCTGCAGCCACCACTTAGAGTTATAAGAACATCGTTTGGTTGATAGTATCCAGACATAGTGGCCTCTACTGTGTAAGTGCCTTGTGGAAGTCCATAGTCTCTTAGAGTGCCAATGAAACCTGTAATGACGACTTTACCGTCCGTAGCGCCTTGGGCAACTCTGGTTGAGTTCTCACCCCTTAAGACATCATTTTGATCGTACAGACTCACAGATAATGTGCTAGTAGAGGGAACGGGGCTTGCCGCTCCTCGCGAATCTTTGAAGTATACAACCACTTCAACTGATCCAACTCTGTGTAGATCGAATTGAACTCGTATTTTTGCTTCGCAATCTAGAAGTTGGACCCATACTTCCTCAGTTTGAATATAGCCGTTTACCCACGCCTTCACTTGGAATCTTCCAGGTTCTATGCTTGAGATATAAGGTTCTATGCCTGAAACATAACCTGCATTATCTTGGGGAATGTGACCATCAAGATCGATGGAGCCATCGTAATTGAAAACAAATTTTTCAGAATTGGGATCAGTAAAGCCTTGAATTAGTCGCTTTGATGTATCAATACTATCCAATATTTCAATTGTTATAGGTCTGGAAAGTTTTGTAAGAATATCTTGGACTTTAGTCCATGAATCTCCAATTGGGTCGTATCTCCAAAAGGAGGGTGAAGCGCCTCCTACAAATGCGAAAATATATCCGTTATTTATGTTAAATGTTAGGGCTCCTCCTCCACCCACGGATTCGATGAGGTTAGCCCTAGGCATCCACGTATCACCTGTTGGGTCGTATTCCCAAAATTCTTGCGTTGTACCACCTCGAAACGCGTAGATTTTCCCGTTGTTCGAGGCGAATGTGAGTGCCCCTCCAGACCCGATGGCTGGTGCGCTTGCCCGAGGCTCCCAGCTATTGCTGGAGGGGTCGTACCTCCAAAAGTCTGTAGAGCTTCCTCCTCGTAGAGCATAGATTCGTCCATCATTTGAGTTAAACACCAGTGCTCCTCCATCGTCTACGGATGCTGGAGTGGGGGTTAGGGTCGCCCAACTATTGGCGATTGGATCGTACCTCCAAAAGTCTGTTGTTCCGCTTCCTCTCAATCCATATAGGAATCCATCGTTTGAGTTAAACACCAGTGCTCCTCCAGGCCCTACATTTGCAGGAACCTCCCTTAAGATGCTCCAAGCATTGTCAACCACGTCATACCTCCAAAATGCGTCAGATTCTCCTCCCTGGAATGCATAGATATACCTAAGGCCATCGAAAGCCATAGCTCCACCCGGACCGACAGCGCTAGGAGTTGAACGTTGCATTTCCCACTTATCAGTGAATGCATCGTACCTCAGTAGATCTGCCGTCCCTCCACCACGTATTGCGTAGATCAAATCCTTCCCTGGAAACAAACTTGTTCCAACATAGGCTAAGGCTGCTCCTGACTGCGGCCCTACGCGTGTTGCTATTGGGCTCCATTTCGTTGGCCCAAACTCACACTTAGACCAGACTATACCCTCGATTTTTGGAGCTGGATAGACGTATAGATCTACTACAAGAGATTGCCCAGCAAGAATTTCCACTCGCTCCGGCTTAGTAGTTGGAGAATAGCCTGCTGCTGATGCTGTCAGCTCATAGCTTCCTGGGGCCAAGCCGTAGAGCGTGTATCCTCCATTAGCGGATGCATTGAAAAAGGCTTGCGCAACTACAATTCTACCCTCCGGTGTAATTCCTTCTGCGATTACCTTGCCCCCATCCGAGCCGTGAAGTTGAATCGGTTTTCCATAGAGAGTTGCATTGGTACTTCCGTCGAGAACTCTACCCGTGATATACGCAGGGTTAGGATCGGCTGAAACCACCAGCGTAGGGAAGTTTTCAGCTCCGATAGAGGAGCCATCTGTGAAGACCTTGAAGAAGTATCGGCCCACAATGCTTGGTGCAGTTACGTTGAAAACTCTGATGTAGTGCGATCCGGAGCTTATTCGGGAAGTGCCGTTCGAGATAGTGATCCTATACCAGTTTGGTGCTATTGGATCCCTCTCGCCAAGCACCGCCAAGGAAATGAAGCGATAGTCGTTCGTAATTGATGCCCAGACTCGGGAAGAATTTATTTCGAGCTCGAATTCGGGCGGTATGTAGATGGCGATTGTCCTCCTTGGGCTGGTAAGGGTAACGTTGAACAGAAAATCTCCCTCTGTCTCTTGAAGAATATAAGCGCGAGGGAACTCTAGCTGAACCTGAACTTCGCTCGTTCTAAGGTAATGATTATAACCCTCGGGAAGAATCTTCCCAGGCGACATCTCGATAGTGTCTCCTTCCACTGCCAAAACTTGACTGGCTGGAAGGAGCAGTTCTACTAAGAACAATGTTATCAAGAGAATGGAGAGCCCGCGCTTATGGTCAATGTAGAGCAACGAAATCAACTCCAGAGGCACGAACCGTCCTATTACTCGAACTTGAGAGCGGCTACAGCGTTCAGTCTTGATGCTCTCCAAGCAGGATAAAGCCCTGCTAATACGGAAAGGGCTACAGGGAAAATCAATGAAAATAGAATCAGATCCGGAGAAATTACTGGAAGAAATGATGTCCCTGCTGAAGCTGTTCTAGCTTGGGGTCCTCCTACACGTACAGGCCCTCCTAAGAGTGGTAATGCCCCACCGAGCTGATAAGAAAGGATGATTCCCGCTATTGTTCCTAGCATGCTACCAATGATCCCTGTAAGCATTGCTTCAGCTAAGAATAGCGACATAATATGCCTGGGCCTATATCCCAATGCTTTTAATATCCCTATCTCACGAGTTCTTTCCATCACAGAAACAAACATAGTATTAGTGATGCCTACGCCTGCAACGATTAAAGAAACTGTTGCAATTCCACCCAGGAAGACCGTAAGTTGACTCGTTATGGATTGAAGGTTTTCAAGAAGAGATGAAGAGCTGAATATTCGTGCAGTATCCCCGAAATATTCTTCTAAGGAAGTAATGACTTGGTTTACATCATCGGGCGAGTTGGCTATTACGTAAATTCCAGAATAGTATGCGCTCCTAAAAAGCAATCGAGCTGCAATGGAGGTTATAAATACAGTTTCATCGAGGTTGGCAAATCCAACATAGCCATAAGAGCTGAGTACCCCTTTTACTAGGAAAGTAAATGTTTTACCACTCGATTCTTGTAAAGCCAGCATTTCGTTTACATTAACCCGAGGAAAGCTAGTCTCCGGTGGATTTGCTATGGCTGAACCGATGACTGCCCCCGCTGGGTCGTACATTTCTACTAGCGTTCCATTAGCTATAGACAATCCCTTGTAGAGTAAGGATAGCTTATCGAGGTCAAGCCCGTATAAAGCTACTTGAATGCTTTCACTTCCGTAATTAATTGACATTCTGTAAGAGAAGTACGGAATCACATCTTTGATTCCCCCAATGCTTCTAATCGCGTTAACATCATCGTCCGTAATGGGAGTTCTTGGCGATGATGGCATAACTGTAATTGTTGTCACTCCTGTCTTCTCTATTTGAGCCTGAACGTTAGCCGTGAGTCCACGAGTCGAAGCTATTAGAGCAACTATAAGAGCTGAGCCTATAACTATGCCTAAGATTGTGAGGGTGCTTCGGAGTTTTCTGTCCTTTAGAGCCTTGAAAGCCATTCGAAAAACATCAGATGGTCTCATAAATATCCTCCAACTTTACTTTGGTTCCCTCAAAACATGAACGAGCGATAACGCACCAAAGAGTGCTTCCCAAACCCTTCTTAGAATATCGACAATCATTTCTAGAAACGTCTTTGGACGTTTTACTGGAATTGGAGAGGGAGCGCCTTCCTCCTCCACTAACAAAACAGTCTCAGCGAAACTGATGTGCCCGATTCCCAATTCATCAACATAAGTGACGGTGATCGTTATAAGAAACTGCCCCTTGCTTTGTCTCTCAGGGACTTGAATCGGAATACTGAAAGGCCGAGGAATATTCGAGTCCACTTGACCGACGAAAGCGAAGCTACCCTGCCTCAGGATTGGTGAGGTGGCTGTGATATTCGTGTTAAGAGCCGATAAAGTTCCTGAGTTCAGAATGTTTCCGGACACGGTAACTTTTCCCCCAGGAGAAGCTCGGTTCGGATAGACGTTCACTGAATAGATTACCATATATCGGACTCCACGAACTAGAGCTGGCACATCCACTTCTGCCGATTTGAGTATATAGAGCATTTTGCCTACTCCGGAGGCTATCTCAAGGTAGTTGATTGCCATTTTCAACACGTACTCACCACTCGCTGCTTGCCTATCAATATTCAGCAGGAATTGTACGGTTGCGCTCTCTCCGGGAGATACGCTACTCTCACAGAAGCTTCTGGCGATTTTGCCACCTGAAACGTTGCTGAATGGATACTCAAGGTAGAGTTGCTGACTTAAGCCGGAAACTGTGGAGTTGCTTATATTCTGAAATGTGACTCGCAGTGGGATGTTTGTGTCGCCTGGTGCTGCATCGATTTCGTGCTCTTCATCTCCCCAAGAGACCTTCACGACGGTGAATGGACAAAGAGACTTCTTAGATCCTGTTGCCAGCGGCAGTGAGTTTGAAATGGATAAGAAAATCATTAAAAGGAGAGCTATGATAAAGAAAGCCGATCGATGTTTCATAGGTCAGTCACCTCGCAGAACTTCCTCTCGTTCTATGAGCCCGTCCCTGAGTGTGAGCTTTCTGTGAGCTACTCCAGCCACCTCAGGATTATGAGTGACTATGACGAAGGTGCTGCCCATCTCAGAATTGATTCTCTTGATTACATCCATGATCTGCATCGCCGTCTTCGTATCAACGTTGCCTGTTAATTCGTCTCCGAGGATTATTGCTGGATTTGTGACAAGGGCCCTAGCAATGGCAACTCTCTGTTGCTCTCCTGCGCTTAACTCCACTGGCCTATTCCAGTATTTCGATGCCAAACCTACAGCATCTAACATTTTGCATGCGTACTCACGGCGTAACTTGGGATCTAGATCCCTAGCAATCAATGGTAGCTCAACATTCTCAACAGAGTTTAACCTGTGAACTAAGTTAAAGCTCTGGAAGACAAAGCCGATCTTCAGGTTCCTGATCCTAGCCAGCTGATCTTCGTTCAGCTTTGAGACGTTTACACCATCGATGAAAACCTTGCCACTTGTAGGCTTATCGAGGAGCCCGATTATGTTTAGTAGGGTGGATTTGCCGCTTCCAGAAGGCCCGACTATGGAGACAAGCTCTCCCTGCCTCACGCGGAACGAGATGCCTCTAAGCGCTTCGTATCTAATTTTTCCAGTTTTGTATACCTTTACGATGTTCTGAGCTTCGACCAAAAAATCGTTACTCTTCTTCAACTACAGTCCTCCCTAAAATCCGTATAGTTATGGTAGCCACAAGGAACATGAGTAATATTATGAGGGCCCCAGCGATGAAGGATGAGACTAAGAATGAAATGATTTCTTCAGGTAGCGGACCTAATCTCTCTGCCGATAAGCTTTTGGTTTGACCAATGGTTCCGCCGCCAAGCAATACAAGCGCGGTAGCGTAGATTGCATTCCCTATTCCTCCAACTAAAGATCCGAGGATAGATCTTCGCCATCCAATTCTTACGTCTGTTCGACGCAAAAGATCCCCAATCAAGATTCCTGCAACAACGATTGCAATTATAATAGGCGATTGCATTAGTCATTCGACCTCTATAGTAAAGGCATAGGGATTCCTATAATGATTTCGCCAGTTCTACCATCTACTTTGATAGTGCCAATAGTGTTATTGTTGGCATCGATTATGGGCACGTTGTAAATGAATCTAAGCTGCCTAGGTTCTCCAGTGCTCCAACCCTTTCTCAGGGATTCTTGAACTGCCTTAATGGCATCTTCAGACGTTGGGGTGTTAAGCTTTCCTAGGAGGAGTACCATGACCACCTTATCCTTGTATTTGATACTCACCATCCATAGGCTTCCCCTTTCCTTGGCGCCGCCGATCACAAACTCCATAACAGCGTCGCTTACTATAGCCTTCGCTTGGTCACTGGTTATGGCGAGCATAGTTGTTGGCCTCCTGATGATTTCGCCGCTTTTGCCGTCAACCCTGACGTAGCCTATCGTTGCACCGTTTGAGTCGAGTAGGGGAACGCTGTATATGGTTCTCATCAACCTAGGCTCTCCAGCCTTCCACCCCTTCTTTAACGACTCTTCTACGATGCTCTTTGCCTTTTCTGCCGTAG
>JAWCQS010000004.1:0-13696 GCA_038869655.1 Bathyarchaeia archaeon
GAGCTCCATGGCATAATCTTCATCCGCTTTCGGTATAGCGCCCCTAGTCGAAGCCAAAGTGCAATACTCGGCTAACCTAACGCTTCCACTTTTCTCCCCCTCAATTATTTTCCCAACGATGTAGGAGTATACTCCAGGAACATCCATGACTATACTCGTTAGGAAGCGCTTATCTATCTCGTACATGTCCACACAAGCCCCTACCAGATAAGTATAGCGCGGAGCTGCTCTTGCCGCCTCTAAAGTCGCCAACAATCCTGTTCCGCCAAGCCATGGAACGAATGCGTCCACACCCTCAGCTATCTGAGCCTCGGCTGCTCCTTTGTTCTTAACAGGATCATCGAAATCTCCACTGTGCACATAGTACATTTTTATGTCTGGACGAGCGCGTATTGCACCCGAGTAGATCAAGTTTATACAACCTACAGCCGTTGGGAACTCAAGTCCACCAATAAAACCTATCTTGCCAGTTTTTGTAGCTAAGGCCATCATGTATCCTATGGCATAGTATGGTAGATAGTCGTCCCTGATGAGTGTCCAGACGTTCGGATAATCTAAGGGTACTTCAGCGTTTGCAACGACCACAACATCCGGATGGGCCTTCGCGATTTCCTCGCAGGCAGTAAAATACTGTCCACCATGGAAGATTATGATGTTGTATCCAGCCGCTATATAGTCCTCAGCTATACCTCCAGCTCCAGCAACAGTAGTCCACTCCGTGTAGGCCGTCTCAACACCGAATTTATTCTTTATTTCTTCAATGGCAAAATATCCTAGTTGAGGCCATCCTATGGAATCTATAGAAGCTGGTAGTAATATGGCAACCTTGTAGGCAGGCGGTTTAGGCGCGGATATAGTCCACCAATACCAGCCCCCGATCACTGCGATAAGAATCACGAGAATGGCAACAGCCGCTATAATCGTTTTTCTACTAGCCACATCAAATCACCGGCAATTTTATATATAAAGTAATATATATAACGCTTTCGGTCTATGTAGATGCAAAACGCTGCGAGGTAGTTCTGTTGAACAAAGACTCTTTTAGAAGCTTATTGAAGTGGCTTAAGGAACAACCCTCGATTGAAGCTAAGGCGACTATGTATTTGATTTCTGTCGGCTTTGCTCTTTTACTCTTTGCCATAACAGTGTTGGCCATGGGGTATAGCCCGCTCTTGGCTCTTGAAACGCTTATCGTTTCATCACTTGGAGGCAAGACGAGACTGGCTGAAACCCTTGTAAGGATGATTCCGCTAATATTTACGGGAACCTCCGTGATCATAGCATTCAAAGCAAACTTTTGGAATCTTGGCGTTGAGGGGCAGCTTTACTGGGGCGCCATAGCTCTAACCTACGTAGGTCTATTCCTCGCAAACCTTACAGCACCGATTCAACTACTATTAGCCTTCTCACTAGCCTTCCTAGCCGGAGCTTTATGGGCTTTAATTCCTGGAGCACTCAAGGCTTACCTTGGCGTTAACGAGATAGTTACCACTATAATGATGAACTATATAGTCCTCTTAATCGTAGATTGGTTGGCTACTGGACCATGGCATGATCCGATGGGCTTTGAGCCCATAACCTATCCGATCAGTGAGTACATTAGGCTACCGAAGATAATAATGGGCACAAGGTTTCATACTGGGCTACTCATAGCCCTAGCATGCGTTGTAGTAACTTATATAATCCTTGAAAGGCGTACCCTTGGCTATGAAATCAAGGCTGTTGGCGACAACGTCAACGCGGCCAAAAGATCTGGCATAAATATCGTAAAGGTAATCATACTAACAGCTTTCCTCAGTGGTGGGATAGCCGGATTGGCTGGGGCTTCTGAAATAGCGGGTGTTCATTATCGGCTTCTCAGAGGAATATCCCCTGGGTATGGATTCACTGGAATAATCATAGCTTTAATTGCCAAGAAAAGTCTTGTATGGAGTATACCTGTTGCTTTCTTCTTCGCAATGCTACTACTAGGATCGGATGCTTTTCAAAGAACTATAAGCATGCCAGCAGGTGCGATCTATGCAATACAAGCAATGATAGCTTTGTGCATCCTAATGCCAGAATATGCGCTTAGGAGGTTAAAACTATGAGTTTAGAGTACTGGGCTAACTTTGCTGTGACGCTCCTCCAAATAACTTTTAGGCTCAGCGTCCTGTATATAATCGCAGCCATGGGAGAAGTCGTTCTTCAACGATCTGGTATATTTAATGTGAGCATCGAGGGACTCATGACCATAGGAGCGATAGTAGCCTACGTAACCGTTATAGCTACTGGAAGTTACTTCACTAGTCTATTTGTGGCTGCTCTCATCGGAATTTTTCTTGGGGTCTTTCTGGGATTGCTCACAATTTCATTAAAGATGGATCAAACTCTCACAGGTATGTTGATGTGGATCTTTGGAATAGGTGCCGGCGCTCTGCTTTATAGAATTGTATTCGGCGTAAGGGCTTTTCCAATAGTGATTACAAAAATGGAATCGATTGAGATACCCATACTTTCGAATATTCCAGTGATAGGTCCCTCTTTCTTTAACCAAAACGTAATATTGTACATTGCTTACTTCCTGATCGTTCCAGCAACTTACTTCCTTTTATTCAAAACGACTTATGGGTTAAAGATTAGAGCTGTTGGAGAGAACCCAAGAGCTGCCGACACACTTGGAATAGACGTCAACCTAGTCCGTTACCTTACGTTCATCTTTGCAGGAGCCATGGAATGCTTAGCAGGAGCTTATCTTTTGATTGTTGAAACTGCCGTCTTCACGCCTTGGATGGTGGGTGGAAGGGGTTGGATAACGCTTCAGCTTGTAATGTTTGGAAGGTGGAGTCCTCCGCTTATATTCATTGGCTCCCTCCTTTTTGCGTCCGTAGAAGCGCTTGCATACAAGTTCCAGCTGTTGTATAAATTCTTGCCATACCAGTTCTTGCTTATGTTGCCATACATAACTACAATCATAGCTCTTGTGGCTATAAGTAGAGGGGCTGTATGGCCTAGGATGCTCGGAATACCTTACGAAAGGGAAGAAACTAGATGAGCCATCGAAGCGAAATAATCTTAGCCTTTGTTCAATCTTCACTTTATCGGAGTTTGGGCCTATCTCTTGAGGCTCTCTTAAGAATAATTTCTCTTCCTATGCTCCTAAATTTTTCATCTAAATCATGAAGCAGCGGGTTTATGCTATCCAATCCTCCTTTCTTTGCCTCAGCATACAAAACTTCGCCTACAAGGATTATATGATCTCCTCTGAGCTCTACGAATCGATCTACTTTACACTCTAGGACCGCTCTTGCTTCTTTAATCCTTGGAACATTAACCCTTTTAGACTTCTCAGCATGCAATCCATACTTTGCCCATAGCTTATCTCCCGGCTTATGGCTTTTTTCACAGTTAACGGCTTGTTGGCCGAAATCCTCTGAGACAACGCAGACAACAAATTCATGAGTTCTTTTTGAATTGATATAAGTGAGCTTATGCTTGCCACCTATGCCAACTCCAATTAATGGAGGATCGATGCTTAGAGGATATACAAACGAGTAAGGCGAAGAATTCAATTCTCCCTTTTCATCTAAAGTATTGACCAAAGCGGTTAATCTGGGTGAGATTAACCAAATGGCTTCAGAAAGCGGAATTTTAATCATAGCTTCACCTCAAAGATCTAATCATATTTCGTTATAAAGTAATGCTCATCCTTTTCTTATAAATGCTCAAAGATGTCTTAATCAATCCTATATATTTATTAATACGAAGGGTTGTAGAGTTTTCTTGAAGAGAATTGATAAAGATAGGTCTTATTGGAAAAACAAACACTGGTAAAACTACTTTCTTTAACGCTGCCACATTGCTCTCTGCTGAAGTATCGAGTTATCCATTTACTACTAAAAAACCAAACACCGGAAAGGCTTTCGTTCAAACAGTATGCGCATGTAAAGAGCTTAAAGTAAAGGATAATCCAGTAAATTCATTATGCATCGATGGATGGCGTTTTATACCAGTAGAATTGATCGATTTACCAGGCTTGATCGAGGATGCTTGGAGAGGAAAAGGATTGGGGATACAATTTTTAAGCGTAGCCGCACAGGCTGATGCCTTGTTGCATATAGTCGATGCTTCTGGAAGCATAGATAAAGAAGGTCGATTGGGTAGGCCAGGAATCGGAAATCCAATTTTAGACGTTTATGATATTGAAGAAGAAATAACGATGTGGTTTATGAAAAATCTGGAAAGAAACATCGACAAGATACAGAAATATACAGAAAAAACCAAAACTCCATTAGAAAAAGCCTTCTTTGAATCCTTGGCTGGATCAAAAGTAAAAATCGAGCACGTAAGGGAAGCACTGAATGCTTTAGATTTAAGCGAGAAAGAAATAAAGAGATGGTCAAAAGAAGATTTAAAGAATTTTGCTAGAAAAATAAGGGAACTATCAAAGCCTACAATAATAGTTGCCAATAAAATGGATCTAGCCTACGCAGAGGCCAATTTCGAGCGCTTAAGGGATGAGTTCAAGGATATGTTCGTCGTTCCATGCTCCAGCGAAGCAGAGTTAGCTCTTAGGAGAGCTGAACAGAAGGGCTTTATCGAGTACGTTCCCGGTGAAGAAACCTTTAAAGTGATAGATGAAAGCGAGCTTACTAAAGAACAGAGATGGGCTTTGAATTATGTTCAACAGAGAGTTTTCTCAAAGTTGATGAGAACAGGAGTCCAATTTGCAATAAACCTTTCAGTATTCAAGCTTTTGAACATGAATACAGTATATCCAGTAGAGGATGCCACTAAATTTTCAGATAAGAGAGGAAATGTCTTGCCAGATGCATTTTTGATCCCACATAACGCAACCGTTAGGGATTTGGCAGCTCAAATTCACACCGATTTAGCTAAAACAATGATTTATGCCATAGATGCTAGAACTGGTCTTAGGTTGCCAACAGACTATGTAGTCAGGGATAGAGACATAATTTCAATAGTAGCCTCTGTTAGGAAAAAGTCAAAAGCTTAAAACATGTGTATTAAAAGTCCTAGAGTTTCACATCCTATCCTTTTATAACTCTCAACAGATCCGCTTTTGTGATTATCCCTCTTATCTTTCCCCTTTCAGTTATTAAAACCGCGCTACTGTACCGAAGCAAAGTCGATATTACTTGCAATGGAGCATCCATATCTACGCAAGGGAAGGAGCTTTCCATTATGCTTTCTACAGACATGCTCGATAGTTTGGAAACATCATCAGATTTTAGAATTTGTTCAAGAACGGTTTTTTCAGTTATGCTTCCAACCGATTTCCCCCTATCAAATACGGGCAATTGTGAATAGCCTTTTTCAAGCATAAGGTTAACGGCTTTAGAAATCGAATCATCCTTTTCAATCCCTACCACTTCTTCATGGAGCAAATCCTCTGCTTTCAAAGTTATTTTTTTCTCCAGTTTCTCCAGCGTATCGAATATTAGTTTAACTTTTAAATAGGAAGGGTTTAGCTTTCCGCATTCAATCTTTGCAATCATGGATTGGCTTAAGTTTACAAGCTTCGCTAATTCCTTTTGAGTCAAACCGAGGCTTTTTCTACGTTTTTCTATCTCCTCGAGAGGCGGCAACATTCGTATCACTTCATCATTAAGCTTCTTAAAGTTTTTAGAGCAGGGACTCCTATATAGACTTAATTCATTAGAAGAGCTTAAATCATTTTAATGCTATGAAATTACTCTTATAGGTATGAAAGGAAGGATTGGGTTTGGTTAACGTTGTAATCGATGAGTTAAAACAAACGCCGTTACAGAAGCAAAGGATAGAAATCTGTGAAAGGAAAGGATTAGGTCATCCCGACTTCGTTTGCGACTCAATAATGGATGAAGTTTCTATGGCCCTTTCCAGAGAATACTTAGAAAGGTTTGGATCGATTATGCATCATAACATAGATAAAGGGCTATTAGTCGCCGGAGAAGTTGAAAGAAGGTTTGGGGGCGGAAAAGTGACAAAACCCATGTTGCTCGTGTTTGGCGATAGAGCTACTTTCAACGTTGATAGTGAGCGGATTCCGGTAGAAGAAATAGCCACAAAAACCGCAAAGGAATGGTTTAAAAAACATTTAAGGTTTGTTGATCCAGAAGCCCATGTAAAATACCAGGTTGAACTAAAAAGGGGAGCCGAATCGCTAGTTGATATTTTTAAAAGAAAAGGTGAATTCCTTGGAGCTAACGATACATCGGCGGCCGTTGGTTACGCACCAATGACAGAAACAGAAAAACTAGTCTTAGAAATCGAAAGGTTCCTCAACGGAAAAGAATTCAAAAAAGGACATCCTGAAACTGGAGAAGATGTTAAAGTGATGGCTTTGAGGAAAAATAAAGAGCTTAGCTTGACTATAGCGATTGCTTTCGTGGATAGATTCATAGATTCTGAAAATACGTACTTTAAAAGAAAAGAAGAAATTTTAGAGGAGCTAAACCAATTCGTTAATTCTAAGACTAGCATGGAAAGCGTAAAAATAGAATTGAATACGTTGGATATGAGAGGAAGAGGAATGGCCGGAATGTACCTAACTGTGCTAGGCACATCGGCGGACGATGGAGATTGCGGTCAAGTGGGAAGGGGTAATAGGGTGAATGGAGTAATCCCATTGAATAGGCCAGTAGGCTCTGAAGCTGCCGCTGGCAAAAATCCAGTTAGTCATGTAGGAAAGATCTATACTATACTTACTTACCGTATCGCTGATGAAGTCTATAGAAGAGTTCCAGGAATTCAAGAAGTTTACGTATGGCTTTTAAGCCAAATAGGAAAGCCCATCAACATGCCAAAAATAGCATCGGTCCAATTGATACTCGAACCCACAGCGATCATAAAAAATGTTTCAAACGAAGTAAAAAACGTAGTTGAGGCTAATCTAGAGGATCTCAACAAGTTTTGCATGGATCTAGCTTATGGAAAATATCCGGTATGCTAAAGTATAAATTCAAGCTTTAATAAAGTTAAACTTGGAAGCTAGAACTGATGAAGAAATTCGCAAAACTAGTTTATTCGATAATTCTATCTTCCCTAGTATCATTTATCGTTCTCACATACTTTCTCTCTCTAGCGCTTGGTTTTAATTTTTTCTTTCTTAACAACGAAGGCTTAATAGTAGCTAACCAAAGAATAAACGGGCTTGTTCTAGATTTTTTTATTTTCTTCCCTTTTATAATTCCAATCAATTTGAGTAAGGGAATCCTTTTTTTCATAATACAATTAATCTTTATAACCTGTTTCATAGTGGCTTGGAGAGAAAGAGAAAATTTTACAAAAACCTTAAAACATGGATTTTCTGGATTGATGAATACTCTTTTTAAAAACTATTTATACGCTATGCCGTTGATAGCATGCATGCTATTGACTTCAATAACGTTGTTGCATAGTCTTCAAGAAGCTCATGGAATACCAACAGGTTCCATAGCAATTCAAAATCAATTTGAAGCATTGTTGGATCTGGCTTATTCTTCGATCAGGGAAGAGATTGGGTTCAGGATTACCCCCATAGGCACCCCACTGATTTTATACCTTGTTTTTAAAAAAAGCAACAGAATTCCGGAAGGAAATTTTCAAAAATTAAAACTATTTGCATCAGCGTTATTAAACCCTCAAAAAGCAAAATCTATGGTAGGCATCCCTGAAAGGGTCACATCAATGGAATGGGTCTTAATAATCTTTACATCGATCGTTTTCGGGATAGCGCATTTTATTTCAGGAGTGGGATGGGAAATTGGAAAAACCTCATCCGCAACTGTAGCAGGGATGGCTTTAGGAATAGTTTATGTTATTTATGGAGCGCACGCATCCATACTCGTCCATTGGTTTTTCAATTACTATTTAACTGTCTACGAGATGGCAATCGATCTATATCCTCAATCCTTCAATCTTTTAATTCATTCGATCAACTCGATAAACGTAATTCTTGGAGTTATTGGGTGGATCAATCTAGCTTCATACAAGGTTTATAAATTCTTTAAAATTAAACCGTTCCATATTAGCCGATAAAACTCTTGATGGAGGTTTCGCTGAGTTGGAAGGGATCGATATGATTTTTTTAGGAACTGGAGGAGGGCGTTTTGTAACTTTTACTCAAAAGAGGCATACTGGTGGAATAAGGCTCTTAAATCTAATCAACCTGCAAATAGACCCCGGTCCTGGCGCAATAGTTTACTCTAATATGCTAAAGCTGAACCCAACGCGTACGGAGGCTTTATTCATATCGCATTGTCACCCAGATCATTACTGCGATTCTGAGATATTCATCGAAGCTATGACCTTTGGGATGACAAAGAAGCGTGGAATTCTCTTAGGTCCAAAAAGTGTGTTAAGAGGTAATGAAGTATGCGGGCCTTGCGTATCCAATTACCATAAAGCTATGCCTGAGAAAGTTTATGAAGTGAACCCTAAGGATGAGATTCAGTTGAAGGATTTGAAAATAAGGATAACAAAAGCATTGCATACAGATCCAGATACTGTTGGGCTTCGCATCGAATCTCCATGGGGCGATATAGGGTATACCTCTGATACTGAATTCTTTCAAGGGATAATTGAATGGTATAGAGGAGTTAGATGTCTCATCCTTTGCGTACTAAGGCCTAGGAATTCCCCTTGGAAGGGGCATCTTTGTACAGACGATGCTATTAAAATGTTGAAATCCCTTAACCCCGAACTCGCAATAATAACCGATTTTGGAATTAAGATGCTTACAGCGAATCCAAGTTTTGAAGCAAATTATATCAAAGATGAAACTGGAATCCCAACTATAGCAGCTTTTGATAATATGCGATTTTCAATGAGTAAGGAAATAAAGATATCCAGCCTATCGAACAAAACTTCATTAAGCCTAACTCAATTCATTTAAAATCTACCCCTAAGGATGAGAAAAGCTTATGAATTAAGAATTTCTAAAATAGAATGCTTAATCGCTATCATGCTATCGAGTCTCTATAAAGGTTTAGAAGATGATGAGAAAAAAAGATCACGATGAAAAGGTCATACCAAAAATTTACGATCCAGCGTTCCATGAAAAAAAATGGCAAAAAGCTTGGGAAGAATGGCAAATCTATAAGTTTGATGAAAAAGAGTTAAAAAAGCCGACCTATAGCATCGATACTCCTCCGCCCTATCCGAGCGGGGAATTCCATATGGGCAATGCATTGAACTGGTGTTACTTCGATTTTATAGCTAGATATAAGCGTATGCGTGGTTACAATGTGCACTTCCCGCAAGGATGGGATTGCCACGGATTGCCAACCGAGGTAAGAGTTGAAACCACTTGCAAAGTAAGAAAAAAAGATTTGCCAATCAAAGAGTTTATAGATCTTTGCATAAAACTAACAAAGGATTACATAGAAAAAATGAAAAATTCGATGAAGTCCATCGGCTATTCTATAGATTGGAATCTCGAATATAAGACGATGGATCCTGAATACTATAAGAAAACCCAACTTTCTTTCATACTCCTTTACAGGAAGGGCTACCTATATCGCGAAGATCATCCAGTCAACTGGTGTCCAAGGTGCGAAACGGCTATTGCAGAAGCTGAAGTTGAGTACATGGAAGATGTAGGCGAACTTGTTTACATAGACTTTAGTGTGGATGGAAAAGAGTTGGTGATAGCCACAACTAGACCAGAATTGCTACCAGCTTGTGTAGCCGTGGCAATCAATCCCTCAGATGAAAGATACTTAGAATTTATTGGCAAGGAGGCAATCGTGCCCATTTTTGACAGAAAAGTTCCACTGATAGCTGATGAAAACGTTGATCCTAAATTTGGATCCGGAGTCGTCATGATCTGTACTTTTGGAGATAAAACCGATGTCAGATGGCAGAAAAGGTACAAACTTCCGATAATAAAGGCCATCACAGAGGATGGATTGATGAGCGAGGAGGCAGGGCAATTCAGAGGATTAACTCTCCAAGAATTTAAAAGCTCGATTGTTGAGGAGCTTAAAAAAAGGGGTTTGATCGAAAAAATAGAAAAGATAAAAAGGAACGTTGGAACGTGCTGGAGATGCCATACTCCAGTAGAAATCATATCAAAGCTTCAATGGTTTATGAAAACAATGGATATGACTGAAAAAGTCGTTTACTGGACTAACAGGATTAAATGGGTTCCCTCATTTGCAAAAAAAAGAATGATAGATTGGGCCAAGTCTTTAGACTGGGATTGGGTAATATCTAGGCAAAGGGTCTTTGCCACGCCTATACCAGTTTGGTATTGCAGAAATTGTAAGAATATGGTATTGGCTGATGAGAGTTGGTTGCCAGTGGATCCTAGGTTTGAAAAGCCGAGAGTAGACTCTTGCGATAGATGCGGCTCAAAAGAATTTGATGGAGAAATGGGCGTAATGGATACTTGGATGGACTCATCCATAACTTGTGCTGTTCATGCTGGATGGCCAAACAATTTAAGCCTATTTAAGAAGCTGTTCCCAGCAGATCTTCAACCAAACGGGTTGGACATAATTAGGACATGGGATTATTACCTTATGGTGAAGCACTTAGCTCTTTTCAAGAAACCACCGTACAAAACTATTCTAATAAACGGAATGGTCCGTGGTACGGATGGGAGGATGATGCATAAATCTTTTGGAAACTATGTGGAAGCTTCTGAAGCCATTCAAAAGTATGGAGCAGACTCTCTTCGACAATGGGCTGCAGCAGGAGGGGTTACGGGCTATGACATACTTTTTAGATGGAGCGATATAGAGTATGGGAAAAAATTTTTAACAAAGCTTTGGAATGCGGCAAGATTGATACTGATAAACCTTGAAGGTTACGACCATAAAGCAAGCGAGGTGAAGCTTGAAACGATCGATAGATGGCTATTGAGCAAGCTTCAAAATCTTATAAAGCAAGTTACAGAGGCTTATGAAAATTTTCAATTCTTCCAGGCTCTCGAAAGTGTTCGAAACTTCACCTGGCATGTATTTTGCGATCATTATATAGAAGCCGCAAAGTATAGGCTATACTCTAAAGAAAGCGATAAAGCTAATAGTCGAAACGCTGCCCAATACACGCTATGCGAGACCCTTTACAGAATAATTCAATTGTTAGCTCCTGTATGCCCCCACATCACTGAAAGCATCTACCAAGAATTACCTGAATTTTATAAAGAATCTAGGAGCCTCCACTTAAGTAGATGGCCAGAATACAATCAAAAGTTAGTGGATGAAAGAGCTGAAAGAGAAGGAGAATTGATGCTATACATAATTTCAGAAATTCGAAAAGAAAAATCGAGGATGCACCTATCCTTAAAAGAGCCTATAAAAAAGTTGCTCGTATACGCGAAAAATGATAAATTGAGGATTATCGAAAAAAATTCTGAATTGATTGCAAACACTTTAAAAATTGAGCAGATCGCATTTGAAAATTTAACGCAAGAAAGCGAAGGTAAATCGATTGAAGACGACGTTAAGATAAAAATTGAGTTTTGAAAACATTTATATTTAGCCAAATATTCTCTAAAGAGTGATGAGCTGGAGAATAAAGAAAGTGGAGAAAGGTTAAACTTCGGAAATAGCTTTTTCTAAGTTTAACGGATTCTCTTATTCTTTAAGCTAGCCCATCAAGAATATGGAAAGAATATGTAAGAGAGGTGTGAATTTTGTTTGAAAGTAAAGGCCCACAAAAAAGATTTGGAAGAAGGTTTAACAAAGGTCAGAGGTTCAGTAAAGCTCCTTGTCCAGTTAAAGAGGGAGAGGAGTACGAGGTAACCGTAGAAGCTGTTGGGAGAAAAGGTGATGGAATAGCAAGGATAGAGAACTTCGTGATTTTTGTACCAGGAGCTAAAGCAGGGGATAAATTAAAAGTAAGAGTAACTGGGATCAGGGGTACATTCGCAACTGCCGAAGTGGTAACAGGTGAGTAAAGATGAAGATATCTGAACTGAAGCCTGGAATGAAAAAAGTTGATTTGAAAGGAAAAATAATCGAGCTCTCAGAGCCTCGTGAAGTTGTAACAAGGTTTGGAGGATTAAGCCGAGTGGCTACAGCAGTTCTAGCCGATGAATCCGGAAGCATCAAACTATCGCTTTGGAACGAGGACATCGATAAAGTCTCAGTAAACGATGAAATAGCTATAGAGAATGGTTATGTAACATCTTTTAGGGGCGAAATTCAGTTAAATGTAGGAAAGTACGGGAAGTTATCGAAGGAAAAGTAGAATAATCGATACTTCAAATTTCAGCGAAAGGCTTTCTCAAACCGAATTTAAATTTATTGAGCCATTTAGGCCAAGGTAGGTTATTATAAATACTAAGAAAAATAAGTGGGAAGATAATACATAAGCTTCATTTTATGGGGCTCACAATGGTTTTTCGCATGGTGGTACTATGAGGAACCCAACCAGCGAGGAGAAAAATTCGATTGAAAAGGCAGCTACGCTAATCCGAGAACTAAAAATAAGGGGACTTCGAGATGCAGAAAAATACGAAGAGTGCGAAGCAATAGCCAGGCTAGCTCCTCAAGAAATATTGGACCTAATAGATGATCCACAAATCAAAGAAGGCATAGTTTGGTTAAAGGAGGCTCATAGAAACATTCCTTCTATTGTTGTATGGAGAAAGGCATTCGCTCAGACTATTCAGTCGCTATTCAAAGCGGTAGGAGGAATCCACCGGATAAAGAGGTGGCACGAGTTAGAGGGAATTTGCGAAGAGATCTTTGAGGAAGAGCCGAAAAAAGTCGATAAAAATCTGAGAGAGGCAATAAAATGGGTGAAGCGTATACACAACAATTCTTCAAAAAGAAATGTGGAAATTCTGAGAAAAATTGAAAGTGAAGCCGAGCTTTCCTGAACCCTCAAGAAAGAGTTCAATCTTTTTAGCAGCTTTCCAAACCCTTTTCTTCCCTATCCCTCTCCTCGTTGAGTTTACTTCAAATACTTCAGCAAATCTTTCGTTTGAGAGAGAATATAAAAACTTTAGCCACAAAGTTTAATTTTGAAAGAAAAGAACATTCCAATAGAAGAAAAAATCTCAGTATAGAAGAGAAAACTAAAGCGGAAAAGTCTCTCTTCTTCTCATCCAGAAATAGATATACAAAAACAGAGGGGGTTACACAATTACATAATTATGTAATTACACATTTTGGCTTTCCCATCAGTAGGAATTCCCCTGCAAGGCGGGGGCATGCTAAAAAAGAAAAACTCAAATTTTTAAGGAACTTTTGCGTCTCTTTTCTCATTGGTTTAATTAGCTTATATGCTTATGCCTCTGGTGAATTTCTTGAATGAAGAAGAAAGGCTCGATGAGATTAAAAAATATTTAAAAAAAGTAACCCATGAATTTGAATCTTTGTTCGAATCTGCCGGAGGGTTTGAAGATTCTAGAATAGGCAACGGATGGGATCCTTCTCAAATCAACGAATCCATATTTGCAGTTATTCCCATGCCCCTCGAAGAGGCCATAAGATCAATCAAATTTAAAAAAAGAAAAATATTTGGCTTAGGCCTATTGAAATATTTTAAAAAATCAGAAGAATTTGAGATAATCGGAAAGCCCATAATGCGTTTTATACCATACTGGGCTGTTAGGGGTTATTACGAATGTTTTTATTTTAGAGGGAACTCCTATCGTTTTTATATCCAAAACGATGTCGTAGCGGTTGAAGTGGAGGGAAAAGTGAGGAATCTATTAACGGAGGAGCATTTTAAGGAAGGGATATCTGAAGGAATAAAAAGAACTCTACGAAAATAA
>JAWCQS010000005.1:0-12281 GCA_038869655.1 Bathyarchaeia archaeon
ATCCAGTCTTTTGGACATTGGCTACTTCTTTCAAAAGCAATCTGGAACTATTTTCAGACATCTGGGGTCTTCCGAAAGTATTGCGTTGGTCGAATTATGCTTTGGCTCTAGAAGCTGGGAACATGGCAACTTGCTTTAAGAATAGCTCGATAGTCACCATCGGTAGCATAGTCATCCTCTTTATAATAGCGCCCATGGCTGCATTCGCCCTTAGCAAAACAGGATTTTGGCTAGAATTATCGCTTTACATACTCTTGGTTGGCATGTTCATAGCTCCTCATATAGCTTTAATCCCATTGTACGTACTGCTTAAGCAGCTGGGTCTTGTAGATACGCATTTAGGTTTGATCTTGCTTTACGTAGCGAGCGGGCTGCCCTACTGTGTTTTTACTTCCAGATTGGGTTTTTTACCAATACCAAAGTCGCTAGAAGAATCTGCTGAATTGGATGGCTTATCACAGTTCGAAATATACTGGAAAATTGCTCTGCCTTTAGCCTTGCCAACAGTTTTGATAGCTATGATTCTAGAAGCCATATTCATTTGGAATGACTTTCTCTATCCGTTGATATTCCTTAGATCTAACGATATGGCCACTTTACCCTTAGGCCTCGTCATATTTAGGGGTATGTACTTGATCCAATACGGTCCACTAGCTGCTGGAATAATAATCTCAATGGCCCCTCTACTAATGCTCTACTTATTGTTTTCGGAAAAAATTAAAAGGGGAATAGCAGCTGGATTAGGAGTAAAAGGATAAATTTATTCAGAGGAATTTCTCAATCTTGTCGTAAAGATTTTTTACAATAGCTTCTTACAAAGCATTCTTTACAGCCTTGTTTTCTACAATATTCCAGAGTTAATCTTACGAGTTGAGATTCATAGGTTTTTATATCTTCATCCTTGATTCCTAAACGTTTTGCGGTTTTTAATGCCAATGATGAAGGCTTAGGTTTAGCCTTATACCATACGTTTCTAAGCTCTCTGAGGAAAATGTTCGTTGCGATAGGCCCTATCCCTTTGAACTCCATCAATCTCTTTTCCAAATCAACCGAATCTTTAGCCTCTTCATGAAGTTCTTCCAAACTTCCTTCGTAACGATCTTTGAGGAGTTTTATGGCTTCAAGGATGTTAGTGGCCGTAGAAAAATCATACCTTACATAACCGCCTGAATCGAGGATTTCCACAAGCCTATCCCAACCAGCAGCCAAAATGCTTTCTGGAGTCGTTAGGCCATCTTCCATAAACCTTTCGAAAGTTTTCTTCGCTATCTTAGTCGAAATCCTTTTAGCAAAAAGCATAGATGCCAAGAACCATTTGAATACATCTTCAGGTTTATTCAAATCCAAACCCAATTCTTCGGAGTAAGAGGGAAGTTTTAAAATCAACATTTCAAGCTTTTCTTTCACGCGTCAAACACCTTAAAGTTCTGTAATCGCAAAAATCATTGTTTCTTAACTTTATACTTTTTTTCAAAATTCCATTCGGGTATTGAGATCATCTTCAAAAACCTTAAGGCATCCACTAAACCTTCAGCATAAGAGATTGAGGCAAGAGCCGTAATTGATTTATTGGTTTCTAAATAATGTTTAGCATCGAATAAATAATCCTTAGCCAATTTCAACAAGCTATCGATTTCATCAAAATCCACAATCGCTTTAATTTTAAGAACTTTAACGGTTTTCATGGCTTCCTCAAAGTTCATTATGTATTTTTTAGCTCGTTCATTTGGGTTTTCATTAAACTTTTCCAAGCCTTATCACGTTCGATTGATCGATTTTATGGAATTTTGATTCATCGAATCTTCTTATACAAACCCATAGCTTTAAGTTCTTCAGCAACATTTCCTAAACCCAATGATTTGAGTTTAGCTTTGCTTGGAATTCCTTTATCGATGTTCCATCCCCTTGCCTTATAATACTCTTCAAGCATGTAATCAAGCTCTACTACATGCCCTTTGCAAGGTCCATCCGGAGCAGGCTCTTTTAAAAAACGCTCGGGTAGAGTATCATCGATTCTGGTTAAACCTTCCCTGGCATTGAAACATCTGTTCAAGTTTACTATCCTCTCGCCTATAGTCCTTAATTCATTTTCTTTCCATTCTTTGCCTGTGAGTAGCGAAAGAGCTTCAGCAAAATCTTTAAAGTAAAACACAGGAGGTGCTTGAACTCCGATTTTGCAAACAACCAATGAATCGGCTATGGCACAAATTTCTTCTCCATCCTTGACCATTATCCATTTATACTTCGGACTCAACCTGTTACCTATTTCCGGAAGGTATTCTTTACCGAATCTTTCAATTATAGCCTTCTCAAACCCAATTTCATCCAAGACTGGGTACGCATAGAGGTGGTCTGCTCCTCGATTAGAAGTTGCATGGGCTAGTCCCATAGACTTTTGAGCCCTTCCATCCTGACCAGAGATTTCCAAGCCTTTTACATGCATCGCGTATTTTTCTGAGCTCTTTCCTAGTTTTTCAGCCATCCTTTTAACGCCCTCAGCCAAAAAATTTCCAAACCCCTCTCTTTTAGCAATTTTATTGATCGCTTGAACAATCGCCTCATGATTTCCCCATTTTAATTCTACTCCATCCATGCTTTCCTTACTTATTAGACCGTTTTCATAACATTCCATCATGAATGAGATAGATACTCCCGTCGATATGGTATCCATGCCATAATTGTTACAGAGATAGTTCGCATAGATTATAGATTTCAAATCATCGTTCCAGCATCCGGCTCCTAAGGATGATAGCGTCTCATACTCTGGGGACGCATTATCGAAGCCAGAAAATGAGTCGGAATCGATTACAGCATATTGTTTACAGCCTATTGGGCAATTGAAGCAGGCCTTGTTCCTAGATTTGTACTTAGTAGAAATGGTTTCGGCGTTTATTCTATCAGCCATCGGAAAAACTCCTGTTTGGAAGTTTTTTGTTGGAAAACGCCCTATCAGATTCATTATATCCACTAAAGCGGCTGTACCATAGTTTCTCAAATTTCTGGTAGAAGCATTGGCTTTAAGTCTCTCTTGAGCTCGGATTGCGAACTCATAGAACTCGTCTGGATTGGCAACTTCAGGAGAACTCGAACCTTTAATCGCTATTGCTTTAAGCCTTTTAGAGCCCATGACAGCTCCCATACCAGCCCTAGCTGAGACTCCGTTGGGCCTTGTAATTATAGACGCGTATCTAACTAAATTCTCACCAGCTGGACCTATACAAACCATAGGAATTCTTTTAAATCCAAATTCTTCTTCGATAATCTTTTCGAATTCTTCAACCGTTCTTCCCCATAAATGCCTTGCATCCTTTATTTCGACCTCTTCGTCTTGAATGCTCAAATAAACGGGATCTTTAGAAGAGCCTTCAAGAATTATGGCATCAAAGCCCGCATACTTCAACTCATTCCCCCAATGTCCCCCTGAGTGGGATTCTCCCCATACACCAGTCAACGGAGATTTTGAAGCCACAACGTACCTTCCACTTTGAGGCCAAAAAGTTCCGTTTAGAGGGCCTATCGCAAAGACGAGCAAGTTTTCAGGAGTTAATGGATCTATTCTTGGCTTAACCATATCATAAATAATTTTTGAAGAAAAGCCTCTTCCACCTAGAAAGTTTTTTACGAATCCATCTGTCAATTTTTTGTAGAAAATTTTTTTCTTCGTTAAGTTCACTCTTAAAATTTTTCCAGAGTAACCCTTGAAGTTAAGCGCCAAAATCGATTCCGCCAAAATAATTCAATAACTTTATTTCTCTTAAACCTTTTCAATTCAGTTGAGCTTCTAAGAGGCTTGATCTTATTTAAAAATCCTTGACTAGAGATCTTATCTCTTCTCCGTCTTTGAAAACAGCTTCGATCCTTTTCTTATCCTTTAGAATTCCTACATCTTCCAGAGGATTTCCGTTTATCACCAATAAATCAGCAATTTTCCCTTTTTCTATAGTTCCTAACTCTTTATCGATTCCCAAAGCCTCTGCCGATGTTTTTGTAGCTGCAACTATGGCATTTTCTGGCGATAGCCCTGATTTTACCATGAGTTCAAGCTCTTCAGCATTCTTTCCAAAGTAAGGTGGGAAAATTGTATCCGTACCTAAAGCGATTTTTACCCCGAATTCGATGGCTTTTTTAAAGGATTTTAAGTGCCCTTCATAATTTCTCTTTATGGCTTCATCGAATTTTTCCCTCAGCATCCTATCATAAAGGCAGAGGGTTGGAACGTAAATCGTTCCATTCCTTTTCATCATCTCACAGACTTCATCGTTTAAGTAAACTCCATGCTCTATAGTATCAACTCCGCTTTCTAGCGCATTTTTAATACCATTCGGCTCCAATGCATGCGCCATCACTTTTTTGTCCATTTTGTGCGCTTCTTGTACAACGGCTTTGATTTCTTCAGGCGTATACTCTGGTATAGCTTGCATAGAAAATTGAAAACCCAGAGGACCGCTTTTGCTTATCGCTCTTCCGCTTACAAAAATTTTTATTACGTCTGCACCATCCCTAATTTGTTGGCGTGCTGCCTTAATGCATTCCTCTGATCCATCAGCCAATACTGCGAACTCTTTGGGTTCTTTAAGCCATGAAAGAGGTAAATAATGATGGTCTCCATGACCAGCGGTTTGACTTATTGCTAATCCAGCCGCGATGATTCTAGGTCCAGCTATGATGCCTTCGTCTATTGCTCTTTTTAAAGAAATTGCAACACTACTACCAGCATCTCGAACTGTTGTAAAACCAGCATTTAATATTTTCCAGGCATCTATTGCTGCCCTAATGGATTTCAAAGCCCCGGGCTCCATTAAACCCGCCAACAAGCTCGGTCCCTTTATCCCCATCAAGTGCACATGGCAATCTATTAGGCTAGGCATTATTGTTTTTCCCCTGAAATCCATGAGCTCAGCGTTTTCTGGAATTTTTACTTCGCCTTCTTTCCCAATCTCTTTAATTCTAGAGCCCTCGATGATGATATCGACCCTTCTTATTCGATCTTTGCCCGTTCCATCGATCAAGAATCCGCCTGTTAAAGCTTTAATTTTTTTATTCAAAAATCTTCACCATGAAGAAGTTTTTAATGAATTTCATTAGAGATTTTACAGAATTGCTTTTAATGTGAGATTAAAATCGTCACTTCATCCAACTAGCTTTTGGCAAATACTCTTTTGCGCGCCTCATAGTATCGAGTGCGACTTCATTAGCCTTTTCGATGATTTTTTCTTCATCAAGCGTAATTATTCTTCCTTCGTCAAAGATTATTTTTCCGTCTATGATTACAGTAGCTACATCAGCTCCACTAGCGCAATAGACTAAAGTTTGAACAACATCATGAATCGGCTGTAAGCTAGCCTTTTTGGCGTTGATTATAGTTATATCGGCTTTTTTCCCCACCTCGATAGACCCAACCTCATCACTGAGCCCTATTGCTCTAGCAGCGTCTATCGTAGCCATCTCTAAAACTTTCTGAGCCGAAATTACTCTTGGATTGCCCGTACTTAATTTATGCAAAAAGGCTGCGGTTCTCATCGCCTCAAACATATCTAGATTATCGTTACTGGCGCTACCATCGGTAGCTAACCCTACGGTTATCCCTGAGTTGAGCATCTTTATTATTGGAGCTATTCCTGAAGCCAATTTCATGTTGCTCTCTGGATTATGCGAAACCTTTACATCTTTACTCTTTAAAATTCTTATCTCCTTCTCATCGAGGTGTACACAATGTACGGCTAGCAATTTTGGGCTTAGGAATCCAATGTCGTTTAGAAATTCAGCAGGTCTTTTTCCATAATTATCTTTTATGAGCTTTACTTCGTACTCTGTTTCAGACATATGTATGTTTAACCAAAGGTTATGCTTATCGGATATTCTTTTGCATTCGAGCAAAAATTCTTCGGTACAACAAAAAGGAGTTGATGGACCAATCATACATTTTATCCTTCCATTTTCAGCGCCGTGCCATTTTGTGATTATTTCCTTGCTTAACTCAACCTGCTTTTCAACTGGAAGTCTAACGTCTTCTGGAATCCATATATCAACCATGACTAAGGAATGGATTCCTCTTATTCCAATTTCCTTTGCTGCTTTGCAAATAAAGGGGTTTGGTCCATCCATTCCAACGAAGCATGTTGTTCCGGATCTCAACATTTCTAAAAAAGCCATAAGAGCCCCATAGTATCCAATATCGTATCTTCCAGCTTGTAAATCCTCGTTTGCTACATGCGATAAGGGATATAGCACTTCTGATATCCAATCTACCAGAGTTAAGCTATCAGTCATACCTTTGAGTAGATTCTGATAAAGATGGGTATGCGTATTGATAAGCCCTGGGATAACTATCTTATCTTTGGCGTCTACTGTAAATTCAGATTTGTATTCCTTGGTTAAAGCATCACTTTTTCCAACGGCGATTATTTTTCCTTCCTCTATGGCTATGGATCCAGAATCGATTATGGTCCTTTCATTATCCATCGTCACTATTTTTCCATTTTTAATAAGTAAATCGACCATGATTATCAATATGCGCCTATTAAAGATTTAAATTTTAATTGGCTTTAACTAAGTTGCACTCTATTTGTTTCGCAACAAGAGAATTTTGGTAAAAGGGGATTGAAATTTTAAAATTTAATTTAGTATCACGTAACATAATGCTCTTCTGGAAACTCGCCCAAATATCTATCCCTTCTGTCCACTAAAACGGTAACTATGTTTTTCCCCTCACCAAGTTCTTCTGCAACTTTTAAAGCAGCAAAAACATTGGCTCCTGAGGACATGCCACAAAAAAGTCCCTCTTCACAAGCCAATCTATTCGCCATGCTTCTTGCATCTTTATCGCTAACTTTGATTATCTTATCCAAAATCCCTTTTTCGAGCATAGTCTCGATTATTCCTTTCCATTTAGGAATTCCAAGTTCTTCCAGTATTTTGTCAATTTCCCCACTTTTTATCCACTCGGTTAATGGAGTTACATCTGGTTCAACTCCAAAGATTTTTACGTTTGGAATTTTTTCCTTCAAAGCCTCGGAGACTCCAAGAAGAGTGCCTCCGGTTCCTATGGAGGCTACCCAAGCATCGATCTTGCCTCCAGTTTGTTCAAGTATTTCCTTTCCAGTAGTTTCTTTATGGGCTAGTACGTTGTAGAGATTAGAAACTTGACGAGCCCACCAAACTTTAGGATCGCTTAATTCCATTTCATAACACATTTTTCTTCCTTTAAGCTCTACGACTCCTCCTGATGCTCCCTTGGCTTTTCTTAGTATAGCCTTAAGCTCAGGTGGAATCTTTATCACCTCAGCGCCGAAACACTCCATTATTTTTATTCTTTCTTCGGTTCTGTAGCCTTTTGGTCCCCATTCTTCTGGCAAGAAAATTTTTACTTTATAACCTTTTACGTTCCCAACGAATGAAAGGGCTATGCCTGTGTTTCCAGTACTCGATTCGACTATTATGCCGTTTGGCTTTAATTTTCCCTCTTTTTCAGCGTTTTCAATCATCCAAAGGGCAATCCTATCTTTGATGCTCCCACTTGGATTCATGAACTCGCATTTGGCCAGTATATTCGCATTCACGTTTTTCCCAATTTTCTTTAGCCTAATCATTGGAGTGTTTCCTATTAATTCGAGAACGCTATCAACAATTTTCATATGTTTTCACCATAGTTTTTTACTGATAGCTTCAACGTAAGTTTATAGGCTGATTGAATAAAAATTTATTCAGTAACGCAAGCCTTAGCTATTTTTTGTGCTTGTTATGCTCTAAAAAATGGATGCTCTTAAAAGCGAGTGATTCTATTCTTTTCAAAAATCGCAAAAGGGAGCGTATAACATTGCAATGCGAAGTATTGCATTGCATTATGCCTCTCTTTTTTGTTTCAAAGTTCCATTCCTCAAGGCTCCATAATTCTTCTTCTAATCGCTAAATTACTCTTTGAATACTCGTTTGAATACCCTCATGAAGTTTTCACCTAGGATCTTTTTTATTTCATCATCCGAGTACCCTCTAGCTACAAGAGCTTTAGTAATACTAGAGAATTTTGTTATCGTATCCATATCCTTGGGATATCTGTAAATTTCCCCATCAATTTGTAACAGTAGCCTTTTCATCTCAGGATTTTCAGCCTGTCCTTCGATAAAATCTGTTCCGATGCCCACATGTTTTGCACCAACTAAGTTTACAGCGTAGTCTATATGATTCATCAGATCGTTTATGCTTAAGTTTGGTTTATTCCCTAGAAGTCTAGGGAGTAAACTGATTCCAATGACTCCCCCCTTCTCAGCCGCAGCCTTTATCTCTTCATCTGTTTTGTTTTGGTATGTGTCAACAAGGGTTCTGGCGTTAGAGTGGGAAAAGATGACGGGGTCTTTTGAGACCTCTATGATCTCTAAGCCTGTTTTCTTGCCAACATGAGCCAAATCTATAAGCATTCCAAGCTTATTCATTTTTTCTATTAAATCGATTCCAAAAAGACTTAATCCACAATCTGTTCTTTCAGCACACCCATCACCAACGATAGTTTTAAAATGGTAAGTCGGTTGAATTATCCTAACACCTAGTTTGTGGTAAACTCTCAAGAAAGCCAAGTTTCCTTCAAGCGGATCTATGCTCTGGAATCCTAAAAATATAGCTACTTTTCCTTCATTCTTTGCTTTTAAAACATCTTCGGCTTTAGTAGCCAAAAAAGCTTTGTCATTGTTTTCTTCTATTATCTCTTGAAGCGCAACGAGCCTCTTAATTGTTTCAGAGAGGTTTCTTCTCGCGGCTACAGTATAATTTATCGCCGTGATCCCACCTTCTTTCATCTTTTGGAAGTAATCTTCATCCATAACAGAGACATTAAGAGCATCGATAATAATGGCTTCTTTATGAATCGATAAAGCCCTTTCTTCATGATTTAATTCTTTCAAGAGATCACCTCGGATTTGTTGTTCATTTTTAAACTTTTTTGCTTTACGGAAGCCATATTAACTTATATAGCCTCATGCATAAAAGCTATTAACATCACGCCTCTACGCTTGGCGGCTTTGATTTTGAGGGTAAATTAAACCCTAACTTAACAGAGCTAGTCTGCAGAGCAAAACTTTAATAAATGGGAGCTCATCTGATTAACAAAACAAAAAAGAAAAATAAAGGTTTAAATCGGTTAATATAGCTTCTATAAAGGAGAGTTGGAATTGAGGGGGAAAAACTACAGAATTCCAAAAGGCCAACCCTATTCTCGAGAGGAGTACATCCACGGTGCTCCCCAACCAAAAATTTCTAAGTTTACAATGGGAAGCCCTGAGGGAGATTACCAGTATAAAGCTTCCTTAGTTTCCCAAATCGATGTCCAAATACGTCATAATGCTCTAGAGGCGGCGAGAGTGGCTGCAAATAAAGTTTTGCTGGAAAAAATCGGAGATACCGGATACTTTTTGAAGGTATACCCTTATCCCCACATAGTTTTAAGAGAAAATAAAATGATAGCTACAGCAGGTGCTGATAGACTACAAGAAGGTATGAGAAGGTCTTTCGGAAAGCCTATAGGAAGGGCTGCGCGCGTTAAAGCGGATCAACCAATAATCAGCATTTATGTTAACGAAAATCATTTAGAATTCGCTAAAGAAGCCCTTAAAATAGGGTCCTCCAAGCTTCCAACTCCTTCTAGAATAGTTACTGAAAAAGTATCCTAAATTGGAGTGTGATTTAAGAGTTGAGAAAATCTAAAGCTTCTGAAGACATTATAATCTGGTTCGATCGATTAAGGAGAGATGATGTCCCAATAGTTGGGGGTAAAAACGCAAACCTAGGAGAGATGCTCTCCTTTGGCGTCCCTGTTCCTGAAGGGTTTGCTGTCACCGCAAACGCCTATCAAAAGTTTATAACAACAACCGGAATCGCGGATAGGATTTACGAATTGATAAGAGAAGTAGTGAAGGACCCTAGCGATCCAAAACAGTACGAGGAAGCTTCGAGAAGGATTAGAGAACTCATCGAGTCGACAAACATGCCAAAAGATATAGAGAAGGCCATAAAGGATTCTTACAATAAGCTCTCCGAGAAGACTTCTGTCCCTCAAGTCTTTGTGGCTGTCAGATCATCAGCTACAGCCGAAGATTTGCCAGACGCTTCGTTTGCAGGACAACAAGAGACTTTTCTAAATGTGAAGGGGGAAGACGAAGTAATAAAAAGTGTTCACAAGTGTTGGTCAAGTCTCTTTACTCCAAGGGCCATATTCTATAGGACTAGTAAAGGCTTTCCGCATGAGAAAGTTTTGATAAGCGTAGGAGTTCAAAGAATGGTTAACGCGAAAGCAGCGGGCGTAATGTTTACGCTCCATCCAACGACCGGCGATACCTCGAAGATAATCATAGAGTCCACATGGGGCCTCGGAGAGAGTTTAGTTTCTGGAGCAACTACCCCCGATAGATTTATAGTAGATAAAAGTTCCTTGGAGATCGTTGAAAAGGAAGTCGCCCAAAAAACCATAATGTACGTTAGAGATTTAAAAACTGGAAAAACTGTTCATTCGAAGGTCCCTCAGGGAAAACAAAGCGTCCCGTCTTTAACTGATGAAGAAGTAAAGTATTTAGCCCAACTCGGTAAAAACATTGAGGAGCACTATGGAAAGGCGCAAGATATAGAGTTTGCTGTAGATTCGGATTTAAGATTTCCAAAAAACATCTTCATAGTACAGTCGAGGCCTGAAACTGTTTGGAGTTTAAAGGAGGCACCTTCAAAAGTTGAAGAAAGAAAGGTGGTTACTGAGCGAAAACAGATCATAAAGGGATTACCAGCGAGTCCAGGAGTCCATGCTGGACCTGCTAAAGTGGTGAATACTCTTGAAGAAGCTAGAATAATGAAAGAGAAAGATATTCTAGTCACTAAGATGACAAACCCAGATTGGGTTCCTTACATGAAAATAGCAGGCTCCATAGTGACTGATGAGGGGGGGATGACTTGCCATGCAGCAATAGTTTCAAGAGAGCTGGGTATTCCATGCATAGTTGGAACAAAGGAAGCAACAAAGACAATGATGAGTGGGAAAGAGTATACCGTAGACGCCAAATCCGGCATAGTTTATGAAGGCATACTGGAGGAATTAACCAAACCTTTTGTTGCGCCCTCGATAGCGCCTACCGCCGCCTTAGCTTTGGCTCAACAAGTACCAATAGTGGCCACTAAAATATACGTCAATTTATCGATTCCTGAAGTTGCTGAAAAGGTGTTCAGAGAATCTCAGCCAGATGGTGTCGGATTGCTTAGGGCTGAGCACTTAATGCTTTCGGTTGGTAAGCATCCAAGGCTTCTCATAGAGGAGGGGGGAGCTGAAAAAATGATAAACGCTTTTGCCGAGGGGATTAGAAAAGTGGCTGAGGTGTTTTATCCAAGACCAATAGTCTACAGATTCCTCGACTTCAAGCCAGATGAATTTTTGGGCTTGCCGGGAGGGGAGAAATACGAGAAGGAAGCGGGTCATGTAGGTCCAAACCCATTGATCGGATACAGAGGATGCTTCAGGTACATTAAAGAGCCTGACGTCTTCAGACTAGAGTGCAAAGCGATAAAGAAAGTTAGAGAAGAGTTCGGGTTAAATAACGTTTGGGTAATGCTTCCCTTTGTGAGAACCATCGAAGAATTCAGGAACGGAAAAAAGATAATGGAAGAAATGGGATTGATTCGAGGCCCAGACTTTAAGCTATGGATAATGGTAGAAGTTCCAAGCACAGTTTTGCTTATAGATAAATTCATTGATGAAGGGATAGACGGTGTTTCCTTTGGAACAAACGATTTGACTATGCTCATCCTAGGAATAGATAGAGATGATGCATCGATACAGGAGATCTACGATGAGAGAAATCTGGCAGTATTGAGGGCCATGGCTCATGTTATAAGGATATGCAAATCTAGAGGGGTTACAACTTCTATATGCGGGCAAGCTCCATCCAATTATCCAGAAGTTGTAGAGTTTTTGGTTCGCGAAGGAGCCACCTCGCTTTCAGTAAACCCAGATAAAGTGAATGAAACTAGACAGTTGGTAGCATCGATCGAACAAAAAATAATCTTGGAGGAACTCAGAGCCCTTAAGGAAGGGGGAGGGAAGGAATTTTTTAAACCCTCTTGGCCTAAAAGCTAGAATTAATAAATTTTTTTATAAGCTAAGTACTCTCAAGGTATTTTATTGGAATTAATCGATTCAAAAGATATTGTTGATTTTGTGGTAAGTAACTATAAACATGCGAAGAAAATAGTAGAAGTGATGATTGGAGCTTATCCATTGGTAGCTGTTGGCATTAAGAAACGCTTACCCGATG
>JAWCQS010000006.1:0-11762 GCA_038869655.1 Bathyarchaeia archaeon
TAGAGAATAACGAATTTAGTAGGCTTGAGATTCATCATAAACCTGGCCGATTGTTAAAGTCTACTGCTGATGAAGTTGGAGGCAAAGATCATTCGAGTAAATTTCATCATAGCCTTTAGTTCTTTTACAAAAATACGGCACAAAGTTTACTATTATAATTGGATTTTTTTATTAAAAATGAATAATTTTTATTTATTCATTACGTAAAATTTATTAACTTAATGATAGAAAGCTTTAAGAACGTATTAAGGATATATAAATTGAATTTGAGGGAAAAATTTTGGTAAGAAAATGTACCCTATGCGGGTTTAATAACAGAGACGACGCAAACTATTGTTCCAATTGTGGGTCGCCTTTAGCAATGCCAACAGTCCCAATGGCTCCCCCAATGCCAACAGTCCCAATAGCTCCCCCAACTGTGAAACCAGTTCCATCGGTTAGAGTAGTTTCGCCAGTAGCACCTCCACCAATGGCACCTTTGAGAGTACCTTCTCCAGGAATGTGCTTCTACCATTCAAACTTGCCAGCCGCTTACATCTGCAGTAGGTGCGGAAGGCCAATATGCAGGGACTGCGCTAGATTTTATGGAGATTTGATCCTTTGTCCTCAGTGCTATGCCGGAATAATTCCAATAGCGCCTGTTCCAGCAGCAGCACCTCCGCCAGTACCGGCTCTGCCACCGATGGCCCCTCCGCCAGCGCCGCCTTACCTCGTTCCTGTGGCACCAGCACGCGCTGTTTGGGGCTTTATCATTTCATTGATAGCTGGAATCATGATAATGCTTAATGCTGGAGCACTACTATCGCTGGATTTCTATAATTGGTGGGTAACGATATTCCCATGGGTTCAAACGATTTCGCCTTGGCCTCCTTGGACGGCGTTTGTCATTGGAGTAGTTCTAGGTCTTATAGCCGTCATAGGATCGCTATTGATGATAATGGGCTACGGGACCATGGGCAGCATTGCCGTCTTTCCGGCCGCAATAATAAGCCTTGTGATAGGTGGAGGTTTCATAGCTGGATTCATACTTGGAATAATCGGCGGAATCTTAGGAATGCTTGGAAGATAGACTTTTTAAACCCCTTTTCTTTTTATTGGATATAGCGATCAATTGGTGAAAAAAGCTTGTTTTACCTTAGTATCTCAACTAAGGCTTTGAAAAAAGCCATTGAGCATGCAAAGGCTAACCTCGAAAAACAGGCTTTAGGTTTTTTGATAGGAAGAATGGAGGGCTATACGCTTGTTGTAGAAGATGCCATCACCGATGAAGTAGAATCCAGTAAAACTAGCTCAAGGATGTCCCCAGTTTCAATAGCAAAAATAGCGAATGAAATAATTCATCAAAAAATTCCTGGAAACATTGTGGGATGGTATCATTCCCATCCTGGCTATGATGTATATATGTCGAAAATAGATGCTGAAACACAGAGTAAACTACAACAATTTTCTCCATACATAGTGGCCTTAGTTATTGATCCTTCTTCCGATAAAAAGAGGTTTTTTACACTCGATCCTAAAACTAAATCATTGGTTACGATAAGTGATGATTACATACATTATTTTAACTCGGAAGGGGAGGCAATTCCACCTAAGTTTGAAGAGCCGCCAAAAATACAAGCTTTGCCTCCTATACCAATGGAGCCTAGTATTGAAAAAAATAGAGCTGGAATTCCATCAAAGCAGCTCTATTTAATAATCATAGTCCTGTTATGCATAGGCTTATTGATAACTGGGACCTTCTTAGTCATTTCCATAGTCAGTGGCGGTGGTCTGGTATCGGCGGGACTTAAGGTTGAACATACTCCGATAAAAAGCGGAATAATAGGGACGAACATTCCAATACAGGCTAAAGTTACTGGAGGGACTGGGGGCATACAAAACGTTACACTGTATTACAGAGTTATTGAAGAGAATCTGGTTGGATCCTGGAAAGAAGTTTCAATGCTATTAGTGGCCGCTGGAGGAGATATCTATGAGTACAACATACCCTCAAATGAGGTCTCAGGCCAAGCCATCGACTATTACATAATCTCTAGAGATAAAGCTGGAAACGCTGCAAGCGAACCGATTAGAACGATCTCTGTTGCCGATTTCGAGCTGGAAGCTCTCGAAGAAATCGAGCCTATAACGGTTTATGCTGGAAAATCTGTCGATACTAAAATAAGGATAAACTCAATAAACGGTTTTGAGTCTTCAATAAAACTGAGTGCCCCCGAACGCCCAGCTGGAGTAAGCGTTTCTTATCCCGCTTCAGTAACTCCGCCAAAAGGAGGATCTACAACAGTAAATTTAAGGATAACTGCTATTTCAGGGGCTCCTACTGGAAAGTATCAAATTAGAATCGAAGGCAAGTATGGCTCTATTACGAGAAGTCTTGATTTAGACCTTATAGTCTCAGACTTTGAAATTACTGTTACGCCTTTATCCGCCAAAATCTCTAAAGGAGAAACTGCTGAATATACTATAGTATTGAATATCTATGAAGGGTTTAAGGATAAAATTTCATTCAGCGTTGAAGGTCTACCTTTGAAAGATATAGAGGAAACAGATTTTGTGTTGGTTAACAAAGAGTTGATTATCCCAGGAAAAACGATTGTTTTATTAAAAATAGACACGAAGTCTTCTATTTCATCGGGAACGTATACGCTTATAATAAAAGCCGCTGGCGGAGGACTAGTTCATGATGAAAGGTTAACATTAATTATATGATCAACTTAAAATATAAGTATATTTTACTTTGGTTTAAATTGAAATAAGAGGTGAAAGGAAAAATGAGGTTGTTCATACAAGCGCCGATAGGTCCTCAAACGGGATTAGCTGAAATAGAAGTTTTGCCAGACCATACCTTTGGTGAAATAAAACAACAAGTATGCACTTCATTCGGAGTGGATCAATCTACAGTAGCCTTAATGTATGGTGGAATGATCCTCGATGATAGCATGACCGTTGCAGGCTCGGGAGTACCTGAAAATGCTCAACTAGCCCTTATGCCATACAATATAATCGGCGGATAAACGGATGAATTTACCACTTCTTTACAAAGAGAAAATGCTTATAAACCATCAATTTCCTATGGTTAGAGCCCTTAACGATCCACCGAGCATCTATGAAGGTATGCTTAGATGCGAAAAGGGAGAGGTTAAAAAGCTTGCTGAAAAAGGAGTTTGGCCATTCGTTGAATACATAAACTGGCATAAGTTTAGGATGACATTACTTGAGGAATATCCACTTAAGCCTCCAATAGTAACTTGGCTAACCGATATCTCTCATCCAAACATAGTCCCAAACATCCCCGGAGCTGTTTGCGTTTCCATATTGGGAGATAAATGGAGACCGGACCTAAAACTGATTTCTGTGATAAACTCTCTTTTCTATCTTTTATCCGATCCAAATCCCAACAACGTTTTCGATGACCCTAAATGTTTAGAGGCGGCTAAAGTATGCAGGACGCATGGCTTTCCTAAACAAAGCATTAAGAAAAAGGTTGATGATCGTGAAGAGATTGTTCACTTCAATATAATCCCAGTACCCACTCAAGAAAAGACTAAAGATGATGTAGTTCATTTCAGAATTCCATTGTCAGAGAGCAAAAGTGAAAAAGAGTGAAAGCAAAAGCCACGATGCCTTCTGTTAAAAGCATTGAGTTAGAGCTTTCAAGCATAAAAAACTTAACCGAATTGAAAAAATTTATATGTAAAAAGTTTGAGATAGAACCAAAATTAACGAATCTTATTTTAGATGGAAAAAAACTTGATGAAAAGACAAGCATAGAAGAAATTCAAAAAAGTTCTAAAGAGATTCTTGTCGATTATCTATGGGCCCGCCATTTGATATTATGGGGAAAAGAAGGACAATCGAAAATTAAAAACGCCAACGTACTGTTGGCAGGGGCAGGAGCTTTAAGCAATGAGGCTGCGAAAAACCTCGCGATGCTTGGAGTTAAAAATTTAACTATAGTAGACTACGATAAGGTCGAGTTGTCTAACACGAGCCGTATGATTTTTTTTGAATCAAAAGATTTAGGAAAATTTAAAGCGGAATCGCTTGCCAACAACCTAGCCAATAAATTTCCGTACGTTAAAGTTAACTTTTTTAACACTAGGCTAGAGGAATTACCTATCTCAGTTTATCTTAATGCAGACGTCATAGTTTCAGGATTGGACAACCTCGTCTCAAGAATGTTTTTGTCATCGATTTGCACACGCTATGGAATACCATTAGTAGATGCTGGATTGATTGGGCATCAAGCCAGAGTACAGGTATACCTTCCACCTGATTGGCCCTGTCCAATCTGTCAACTCTCATCATCAAAGTATGGGGAGTTAGTAAACTTAAAAAATCCTTGCGATCCTCAAATCGAAGAGAACAAAATACCTATGCTTACAACCACATCATCCCTAGCTTCATCCATTCAAGCGCATGAGACTATGAAATTAATACTTGGGTATGAGGATTATCTAAAAACTCATAGATGGCCTGAAAGCATTGGAAAGCCATTGGAAGGAATATTTTTGATAGACTTAAAATACAACCGCTATTCTATAGTTGATCTAAAAAAGAACGAGAAATGTATAGTTTGCGGAAAAGATGGTATTGGGAAAGATAAAGTTTCGAGGATAGAATTAAAAATCAATAAGGAAATTGACTATTCTAGCCTTAAGGAATTAATAGAATCGAAAATTAACGAAAAAATGGAAATACTTCATTTATTTGAAATAGATAAGAATAAACTTAAAAAAATGGATAAAAACATGTTAAAAATCAAAGGATTAAAACCAGGAACTTTAATACAAGTTATACTTAAAAATAAAAAGGAGGAATATAAAGAGGTAGTGGCTAGGATAATAAAATAAAAAATAATGAAGGGATGAGATTGATAGTGTGCCAAGTATGTGAAAGTGAAAGTGAAGATTTCGCAAGCTTTTGCTCTAATTGTGGGAGCTCATTGTTTTCTCCTTCAGCAACATTTTCATCGGGGCAAACGTTGGTTAAACCAGTTCTAGGATCGAACGATCCATCGCTTGTATACATGCCTTTAAGAGCCGCTCCGTCAGGAGTGTGCTTTTACCATCAAAACTTGCCAGCCGCTTACATCTGCAGTAGGTGCGGAAGGCCCATATGCAGAAACTGTGCAAAGCCTTACCTTGGATTAGTCCTCTGCACACCATGCTTTACAAGAATTGTTAGAGTGTAGTAGGAGTTTCAATATACCTAAAGCTTTCAAATCAATTTCCCTGTTTTTTTCAATCTTTCAATGGATTCTCTAAGTTCTTCAAGCCTAATTCCTAAATCCGCGCACGCTTTACTTAAGGAAATAGTCCCTTCATGCTCGACTATGTAGCCATAAACTTTCTCATCCAGCTTTTGAAAATCCTCAATGTCTTGTTTCTTCCCACACCTATCGCAAAAATTCGCATTCTTTGGTATAATGCTACCGCAATGAATACAATTTTTTATTTCATAGCTTAAAGCCTCTCTTGCGGGCTCAATTGCATCAACTCTTTTTATAACAGGAGGTTGTTGCAAAAATCTACTTTTCTGGAATCTCTTCTTAATTTCAGAAATTAAATCGATTCCCCTTTCAAACTTCAAGAACAAAAAAGTTCCTATAACGCTTAACGTTGTAGCGCTGACTATTCCTAGGATTAAGACCATGTTAATAACGTTTAATGAGCTCATGGTTTTGCTTTCGCCATATTTTTGATTACCCTCATAAACTGCAAATACTTTAATTGCTCCATCTTTGGAAGGCTCGTAATTAACAGACGCTACACCTTTAGTATCAGTCTTTGAGCGCCCCAACTCTTTGGCTTTTCCATCGCCTTCGTCAACGAAGAACTTCACGATAGCGTTCGGTATAGGGTTGTTTTTTTCATCTTTAAGAAATGCTGAAAGTTTTGCTTGAGAACCTTTAAACGGAAACCATGGGAGGCTGAGGGTTAGTTTGGTTTGGATTGGATTAACGACTATTGATTTCTCATAACGTGCTCCTAAAAAGTTTTCATTTCCTTCGTAAACAATCAAAAATGAGTGATTTCCTTTCTCTCTTAAAGTTAAACTTATCAGAGCTTTTCCACTGAGATCAGTTTTGTAGACTAGAGGAGATGAGACATTCAAATAAAGTTTAATTTCTTGATCTGGTATAGGCGTTCCTCTTTCATCTTTTAAAATAACTGATATCGCCGCAGGTTCATCTACGCTAAAACTACTTGGAAGATTCGTCTCTACGGAGACTGAAATCTTACTTATGTTCAAAGTGATGCTAGTGTTACTGGAGGCCAATTTTGATGAGCCTTCAAAAATAGCTTTCAAAGAATATTTTCCTGCATTAAGGTTTAACTTATAATTTAAGTAAGCCGTCCCATAATTGTTTGTCATATTATGCCCAATGTTCGTAGAATCTATGTAAAAATCTATTCTTTCACTTGGAATGGGATTTCCGTCCTTATCGACCAATTTGGCGATTACTAGCAACGGTGATCCAACTTTTGTCTCTCCATCATAGGAAAGCCTTATGCTGGTCATTAGCTTAGTTATCTCTAAAAACGCTGTTTTTAACTCAAAATGCTCACTTCCCTTGAAGTCGAAGTATTTTATCCGAAGCTTCAAAACTTTGTTACCGATACTTGCTTCTTGTGGAACTATGATCGAGTAATTGACGATTCTAGCTTCACCAGCTTTAATATTTCCCAACTGTACATAGATGGGTTTAACTTCTAGTCCAGCAGAATCCATTATCTCGACTGAAACATTGGACATGAAATCGTTCCCCCCATTCCTAAAGCTTATCGTTAAAGTTTTAGGGAGCTCTGAACTCCACTCTATGCTCAATTTTTTTGGCTCTTGTTTCCAATCGTTTACAAAGAGTTTGATTACGGTTATTTCAAACCTTTTGGTATCTAAAAGTATTGGTACCGTTTCATTCAAGAAGAAAAGATGGGCTTCTATTACGTATTCTTGGGGGCCCTTCCAATTTTCTATCTCAATCTTATGGCTTACTGTCGCTCCTTTTTTACAAGGCCAAGGATTTAAATATTCATCATAAATCTGCGCTTTGTTGGCATACAACCTTATAAAAAATAATGGCTTTTTGCTAGAATCATCGATATCGTAGTTGTAAACCACAAAATCAAATACTTCAGTTTCTCCATCATATATTTTGGGGCTGTAATATACCCTTTGAAAAATCGCTCTACCATATTCTGCATATATCGGTACGGTTGAGGTTAGGCTATTTCCAACAATAATGGAAAAGATCAGCAAGAGAAATACTGTTTTTAGTACAAATTTATAGCCTTTCATAGTTTTCACTTGAGTGATTATCGAAAACTTTCATAGGTTAATTGCGGTTTGAAATTAATAAACATATTTTAATTAAAATAGTTAAATTTTAGCGTCAGATCTATCCCAATAGTTTTAAATTTATTCAAAGGACTATGTTTAAAGGTTTAAGTATAACGTGGGTTAATTAAAGTTTAGGGTGAAGGTGAATTGGTAAAAATATGGTCTGATAGGGATGTATCCTTCAATTTTATTAAAAATCAAACAATCGCGGTTGTTGGATACGGGATTCAAGGATATGCTCAAGCTAATAATCTAAAGGACTCGGGGCTCAACATTATACTAGGATTAAGAAAACATGGAAAAAGTTGGGAAAAAGCTGAGAAGGATGGACATAAAGTTTTTGAAATAAGCATGGCATCAAAAATGGCTGATATCATCTACGTGTTAATTCCAGACATGGAACAACCAGCTGTTTATGAGAGGGAGATCAAGCCTTTTTTGGAAAAGGGTAAAGCTTTAGCGTTTTCGCATGGAGCGGCTATACATTGGAAATGGATAATTCCTCCAGAATGGGTCGATGTAATTCTGGTGGCTCCAAAAGCTCCAGGTCAAAGAGTTAGGGAGCTTTTTTTACAAAACTTTGGAGCCCCAGCAGTTGTAGCAGTTTATCAAGATTATAGCGGTAAAGCTTGGGATAGAACGCTTGGTTTGGCAAAAGGAATTGGGGCAACCAGAGCTGGAGTAATAAAAACTACTTTCAAAGAAGAAACTGAAACTGATTGGCTTGGAGAGCAAGCCGATCTGTGTGGTGGCGTTGATAGGCTGATAAGAACGGCCTTTGAAACTCTTATAGAAGCGGGATATCAACCAGAAATAGCGTACTTTGAATGCTTACATGAATTAAAACTCATAACGGACTTGATCCAAAAGTACGGGATTGCTGGTATGTATAGGCGAGTCAGTGAAACTGCCCGTTATGGAGGGTTAACAAGAGGAACTAAAGTTATTGGAGAGGCTTCAAAAAAGGCTATGAAAGAAATTTTGAAGGACATTCAATCAGGGAGCTTTGCTAAAGAATGGTTCGAAGTATGGAACAAAGAAAGAAGTAATGCATTTGAAAAATACCTTAAAGAATTGGATAGTCATCCTATTGAGCAAGTTGGAAAAAAAATGAGGAAGTTGATGTGGCCTGATGAGGAAGTAACATGAAGTATGCCTCAAGATTTAACTTCTCCAGAAGAGATCCATTATGCTGAAGGGTGGAAAAGCTACAAAAAGAAGTAGGTATGGGGTAGTATCGAAAAATCAGAGAGAAAGAACTTTAAAATCAGCTGAACTGTGTAAAAAAGCAGGTTTATCGTTTCATGTAATAGACTCGGAGTGGAAATGGAATTATCTATTATCCTATGAAACCAAAGAGTTGATTGAATACTCCAAAGGACTGATTACGGTTTTAACTTTCTCAACAAGGCACATAAACTCATTAAGGTTGATAAGACAATCCTTAAACTCTATTCAAAATCTTGAGGGTTTTGCCTTAAATTTAGTGGTCGGTAATAGCGCGTACCTTAATTGGCGTGAAGCTAGAAGACCTGCGTTAAGGACACTAATTGATGCCATAAAATTCGTTAGAAAAAGATATAGCGATTTACAAATATTCGTAGGGACAGAAGGGTTAATGAATTCGGCTCCTCAGCTTGCATCAGAGTACGATTTGATCCCATTTCTACTTTTTGATAGAAACCTTGAAGAAAGCATCTCGAAGATTCATGATCACTTCAAGGATAAAAAACTAGCATTGTACGTTCCATTTTTTATTTCTAAAAATTATCCACGCATGTTAAACGATATATTGGATAGGCTTGCAGGTTATATCCTTAGAAGAAAGTGGGTACAGGAAGAACTTAAAAAGCTAGGCTACGATCCAACGGTGACGACGATTAAACTGATAATTCAAGATAAGAAGCCCCTTTCTCCTGAATTTGCAAAAGGAAAACTTGGAGGTTTCTTAAAAGAGGCGACAACTAAATTAGTAATCTATGGCGGTATGGATGAAGTTACGAAAAGAATTAAAAGCATCATAAAAAGTGGAATTGATACGATAGTTGGCCTTCCGGTTAAAGAAAATGAAGAACAGATAATTTCCTTTGGACTGTGTATTGAAAAAGTATTAAAAAGTTTAACTTAGTTTGGCTATTCCTATTTTTTCAAGCACGGATTCTAGTTCTCTCTTTTCATCTTTAGTCAAACTTGAAAGAGGGAGTCTAGGTTTTCCTCCTTTTAATCCTACTATGTTCATGGCCTCCTTCATCACTCCAATCCACATGTATGAAGATACAAAACCTGTGGGCAATATCGTTGTAGAAGGCCCATGGGATACTGCGACTCTTCTTTCAAACTCGAGTAGGGGCTCGAGTCTATCAACTATTTTACGAGCTTGATAAAAATCACCTTTTTCTACACTTTCATAAAGCTGTAAGGATATCTCCGGCGCATAATTGGCCAAAGCTGAGATAAAACCAGGGCATCCAAACATAGACTCGACTAAAAACCAAAGTTCACCCAATCCGCATAAAACCGGTATTTTTTTGCCAACGGTTTTTATCATCCAATAAATTGTCGTTAAGTCATGCCCGTTTTCTTTTATGCCAACTATGTTATTTATCTCAGCTATCCTAGCCATAAGCCAAGGATTAATATAGGTTTTTGCAGTATCCGGATTGTTGTATACCAACATACCAATTTTTATGTTCTCAGCAATAGTTTTAAAATGGCTATACATTCCTTCCTCAGTAGGAACGTGATAGTATGGAAGAACCGCTATCACTCCATCAGCTCCAACGTCTTCAGCATACTTGCTCATCGCTAAAGCTTTTTTCGTTCCAGCTTGGCCTGTTCCAGCTATTAAAGTAAGTTTTCCATTAACTTCATCGATAGCTATCTTAATTAGCCTTCTATGCTCCTCCTCCGATAGAGCATAAAACTCGCCAGTACTTCCAGCTACTATTAACGAAAGCTTTTTTCCCATTCCTCTTTCAACGAGGAACTTCAAGTTGTACCTAAGCCCTTCCTCATCCAATTCATCTTTTTCATCAAACGGGGTTGCAACTACAACGAAAACTCCTCTTAACTTTTTCTTTAATTTTTCAGGTTCCATCGCTTTCCACCACAACTCTTTGGCTATAAGAATATTTAAAAAAGAGTTTATAAAATGCTCATTTTTCTAGGTGAAGGTGGAGCAGGGATAGTTCAAGGTCCATTGGAGGCCCTTTTTACTGCTCCTCTACGGCTTAAATTCTTAACTCAAATACTCATAACTGCACTTCAGTTTATTTCAGCGTCAATCGCTACTTGCCATTTGTATGGGGCTACGGCCCTTACGATCTTCGTTTTAATGAAACTTTTCAGATGTCTTCCACTTCTTTCAACTTCTCTATTCAACTCACCCTTCAATTTCTCTAATTCCTTCAACTCTGAGACGAATGCATAAAAATTCAAAATCCCTCCGCTATCCTTAAGAGATTTACAGGCCGTTTCAACAAATTCCAAAGATTTACTTGGAAAATTCATTATTACCCTATCTGATTTTTTTATCAAAAATTCGTTTATGATCTTTTTAGAATCCCCAAGTATTGGGATAACTTTCCCTCTAACTTTGTTCAAAAGTATATTCTCGGTTAAAAAGAGGATGGCATCAGGGTTTATGTCTATCGCATAAACTTTTACGTCTTGATGTTTTTTAGCCATTAGGATCGAGAATGGCCCTACTCCAGCGAACATATCGATTATGACTTCGTAATCTTTTACTTGAGATGAAACTCTCTCATGCTCGTATGAAAGTCTAGAACTAAAGTAAACTTTTCTTAAATCCAGTTTGTACAAGCATCCGTATTCTTTATGCGTGGTTAGAGTTTCATCCTTTCCGGCTATGACTTCGAGTGGTTTAATTCTATAAACATCCGATACAGGAGCCATTTTTGCCAATACTGTGTGCAAATTCTTGTTTAATTTTAAAATTGCTTCTCCAATCACTCCCCTATACTCCTTTAGCTCTTCAGGTATTTCTACGATAGCGAGGTCCCCAACTATCTCAATTGATTTAGGAATACTTGCTAGTAAATGGGGGGGAAGATTTTTTTCAACAAGCTCCAATAAACTTTTAGATTTCTTTCTAAAAAATTGAAAGTCAAAGAATTCTATACTATAATCCTTAGTTATTTTCGAGATTTCCTCCAGCTCTAGGCGATTCGGTTTATTGTTCAACGGTATGAGTAAACTTCCTTCCTTATCGACGATTTTTAAATCATCGCTAAGCAAACCTAAGTGCTTTAAAGTATTTATTGTAATTTCTCCAAGCTCTCTTCGGACCTTTATGCAAATGTTTTTCATTGGCATCCATAGGCTTACCTATAACTATTAATTAAGTTTTCTTCTTTAAAATCAGAGAAATTTGTTTATAAATTACCCGATAAACAATT
>JAWCQS010000007.1:0-10549 GCA_038869655.1 Bathyarchaeia archaeon
CATATTCCTGGAGTTGGCGTGGGTGGTCATTGCCTTCCAGTTTATCCGTATCTACTGCTTGAGGAGGCAAAAATGGCTGATGTTAGACTTGAGTTAATTGAAAGAGCTAGGAGAATCAATGAAGATATGCCAAAGCATGTATTTAGGCTAATAGCTGATGGATTGAGGGTTTGTGGAAAAACATTGAAAAGGTCCAAAGTAACTATATTCGGAGTATCTTACCGTGCTAACGTTAAGGAGACTCGCTTTTCACCAGCAATAGAGCTGATAAACTTACTTAAGCGCAGAGGCGTTAAAGCGATTGCTTACGATCCGAACTACGATTTTTCTGAGATGGAAAAAATGGGGTTGGATGTAAAACCTACCTTTGAGCAAGCTGTAGAAGGAGCTGAAGGTTTAGTAATAGCTGTAGCTCACGATGAGTTTAAAAAGCTGGATTTAAAAAAAATAGCAATGCGCTTACGTAGGCCTTCATTGATAGTCGATTGTGCTCATGTTATTGATCCGCAAGAAGCTGAAAACAATGGATTAGTCTATCGTGGAGTTGGTAGAGGAGTATGGATTAGATGATTTGCCAAATTTAAGGAGAGATTGGAATGAAAAAACTCAAAGTTGGTTTAATCGGTTGTGGTTTTTGGGGAAAAAATCATGCTAGGGTCTATAGTGAGCTGGAGGCTGCTGAGCTGGTAGCCGTTTGCGATATAGTGGAAGAAAATGCAAAAAATATTGCGAAAAGGTATGGTTGCGATTGGTATAAGGATGTGGATGAATTCTTAAGAAGGGACGATATAGAAGCCACAAGCATATGTACCCCAACAACGACCCACTTTCAATTAACATCCAAATGCATAAAGGCTGGAAAGCATGTGCTGGTAGAGAAGCCCATGAGCAGTAATTCCTTAGAAGCCAAAAGTCTTGTTGAGTTGGCCAGAAAATTTAAAGTTAGAATAATGCCAGGTCATATAGAAAGGTTCAATCCTGCTGTTAGAAAACTTAAAGAATTGATCGAAGGAGAAAAATTGGGAAAAATAATCCTAATGCTCGCGAGACGTGTAACTCGATGGCCTGAAAGGATAGGCGATATAGGGATAGTTAAGGACTCGGCAATCCATGATGTGGACGTAATGAAGTACTTGATTAACGATGAGGTTAAAGAGGTTTATGCTATCACAGGATCATTGAGGCATAGGCTTGAGGATTATGCAGAAATTTTACTTCGTTTTAAAAGCGGTATAACGGGGTTTATAGACGCTAATTGGTTAACGCCAAGAAAAACTAGGACTTTAATAGCTATTGGGAGCGAGGCTACTGTTACTTTGGATTATTTAACGCAAGAGATCGTTATTGAGAATTCTGAAAAAACGATAAAACCTAGAATAAAATGGGAGGAGCCCCTTTATAATGAACTGAAGCATTTTGTTGATAGAATGATGAGTAATGAAAGATTTTTGGTTACTGAGGATGATGGTTTGAAATCGCTTGAAATATGCGATTCAATAATTCTCTCGGGTAGAGAAAGAAAAGTAGTCTATTTATGATTAAAATTATTATTTAAAAGGTTGATTGAGATGAAGCGCAAACTTATGGAGATATTGGCTTGCCCGATCGATAAACATAGCCCATTAGAGCTTTATGTTTTCGAAGAAAAGGAAGAGATAATCGAGGGCTTAATAGTTTGCCCAAAATGTAACCGCTTTTATCCCATCATCGATGAAATTCCGCATATGCTGCCGGATGAGTTAAGAAATAAGGAGGAGGATAGGAAATTCATTAAAAAATGGAGGGAGAAAATTCCTGAAGAAATGATCAAAATAAGCTCCTCGATTTGAACGGTGAAGGTTTAAATACAAACTCATGTTAAATTTCTAATAAATAATTAAATAAAAAAATAGCCCGGTGGTGTAGTGGACAAGCAAGAGCTTAAAGCTCCTTGAATTGCGGGCTTTGGATTCTAATTATTAAGTGAAGAAGAAGAGACCCGCCGACGGGAGAAGCTTAAAGGCTTCCTGAGTTCGAATCTCCCCCGGGCTACCACGATTTTTCAAGTAGTTTTAATCCTTGTCAGCCTTGTCAGGTGAGGTAGAGAGTAGCTTTTTGCATGAATGCGCAAAACGCATATTGCTCTCCAATGAGCTGATAGGCATACGCTTAAACCTTTTTATCTCGAGGCAATAGGTATTACATATTCTCATAGGTGCCAGTATTCCTCCATCTTACAAGAAAAAATTTATTTATCACATTATTACATATGTATATTACCGATTAGTTTAGCAAAGGAAGGTTGAAGGAGGGGATTTTATGAATAGGAGAATAGCGTTAGGACTAGTACTCGTTATAATCGGTTTATCTGGAGCTGTAACGTCTATCTCGCTTTACTCAACAGGTTTTTATGGAAATCGTTACTGGACAACGAGTCTTAGTACACTGGTCTATCGATATAGACCGAGTTTGCCGTTGACTATGGAGCAAGCCGCGTCTATGGTTAAACTATATTTAGATTCATTAAACAATCCTGACCTTGCCATCAAAGAGATCATGGAGTTCGAGCAAAATTTCTACATTATCTTTTATGAGAAAAGTACTGGCATAGGCGCGTTTGAGATGCTGATCTGGAAGACTAATCCGAGCTACATGATGGGAAGCATGATGGTTGGGCAGATAATGCCTGAGCCTGGACCAAATATGATGTGGAATACCAAGTACGGTGGTAAGATGGGGCATATGGGTAGCGGCATGATGGGCGGGGAAATGATGGTTAGTCGATACAGAGGCGTACCAACGGCTGATATGCCTATAGACGAGGATGAAGCGAAGGAAATAGGACAGCAATATTTAGACATATATTTTCCAACAGCGGCAATCATGGAGTCTACCAAGTTTTATGGGTACTATACATTCGACTTCGGAAAGGGTGATGGGATCTATTGGTATGTTCAGCGTAAACGGCCACACAGGCCAAACTTGGTATCATGGATGGCATGGATCATTTATTAGTATGAAGAAGAACGTGAAGGTTAGGAGGTGAAAAAGGGTGGATGAAAAAGAGATTGGAAAGATCCTTTTGATAGCGATAGTGGTAATCATAGTAATAGTCGCTATTGGCGCATTCTTTTCTATGATGGGCGGATACGGCTGGAGTGGTATGATGGGGCCTGGAATGATGGGTTGGAGTTGGATGCCTTTCGGCTGGATTTCGATGCTGATAGGTACGATTGTGGCCCTTTTATTTATTTGGCTGATAATCTACGGACTCTACTATATCCTTTCAGGGCGTGGGAGAGCCCCCGAACCTGAAAAAAGAAGCTCTTTGGATATATTGAAAGAAAGATGCGCAAAGGGTGAGATAACGGAAGAGGAATTCAAAAGGATGAAGAAGAACCTAGTGGAGTAACGGTGTCGTAGGAGAGTGATGACAATTGATTATTCCAGGAGAAGAGTATGTATTTGGGAACTGGCTCATTGTTGTCTCATCGATAGTACTACTCAGTTTATTCATTATAGCTTTCTTGAGACCCTTCAAGAGGCGAAATTGGGCTTCTCTGAGCGTTACTGAAGCGTTCTTTGTATCCTTGTTTACCGAGATGTTTGGAATTCCTCTGACGATCTACGTTTTAAGCGGCTTCTTTGGAGTACCTCTTACACCCGATCCGTTACATGGGCATCTCCTTGCTGCCACTCTGGCGCTTTTAGGATTATGGACGCTTGAAACAGGGGTCTTAGTGGTAATGGGCGTCAGTACGATTATATTGTTCTTAGCCGCGTATTTAATCGTGCAGGGCTGGAGGGAAGTATATCATGGGAGAAGGGGATTGGTTACAACAGGCGTATACGCTTATGTAAGACATCCACAATATCTTGGAATAATCATCGGATCGATTGCCTTTCTTGTTCAATGGCCAACAATCCCTACATTGATAATGTTTCCAATATTGGTCGTTGCGTACTATCGTTTGGCAAAGAAAGAGGAAGATGAGCTGGCGGAAAGATATGGGCAGAAGTACTTGGAGTACCAGAGACGCGTACCGATGTTTCTACCGCATATTTGATAACCTGAGCTATAGTAGTTAATCTTTGATTTACACTATGAATAATTTAGCTTCGGGCAGTCTTAGCAAGATAAAGCACAGGCGTACAGAATTATGAGGAATCTGAACGAATTTTCATGGATGAATGAACAATTTAAGTCAAAACATTCGCTTGGTGTAAACATTAAAATATAAGCCAACACAAAATTGATTAAAAAGCTTGATATTCTATAGCTAATGTTTATATATCATCAACTATTAAACTTCTATAAGCTGATGGAGTATGTTGACTCAACAACAAGTAAAGGAAGTGCTTAGGAGTACAAAAAGTGTATGCCCAGAATGCTTTAGGGTTATAGATGCTAAGATATTCGCTGATGAAAAAGGCGTAGTTAAAATAGGCAAGGATTGTCCGAGGCATGGCTATTTTGGAGACACTTATACGTTTTCTTCGCTTAAGCTTTATCGTTGGGCCGAAAAATATGCGAATGAAGGAAAAGGAATAGAAAACCCTAGAACTGAAAGTCTAAAAGGATGCCCTTACGATTGTGGGCTTTGCCCAAACCACAAATCGCATACTGTACTCGCCATAATAGATGTAACTAATAGATGTAACTTAAGATGCCCTATATGCTTTGCTAATGCAGCGGCTAGTGGTTATGTGTACGAGCTAACTTTGGAACAAATTCACGCGATCATGGAGAATTTTATGAAGAATAGCCCAGTTCATCCTCCAGCTTTGCAATTGAGTGGGGGGGAGCCTACGGTTAGAGATGATTTGCCAAGCATAGTTTCGATGGCCAAAGAGTTGGGCTTTCGCCATGTGGAAGTAAACACTAACGGAATTCGTTTCGCTAATGATGTAGAGTTCTTCAAAAGAGTTATTGAAGCTGGTATGGACACCGTTTACCTTCAATTCGATGGACTTGAAAATAAAATCTACGAGTCGAGCAGAGGAATTCCACTTTTAGACACTAAGCTTAAAGTTATTGAAAACGCGAGAAAGCTGGAGTTCGATAGCATAGTTTTAGTCGTTACTTTAGTAAAAGGTGTCAACGATGCTCAACTGGGCAAGATAATCGAGTTTGCCATTAACAATTCCGATGTAATAAGATGCGTTAACGTGCAACCAGTTTCGATAACTGGAAGAATAGACAAAGAATCCAGAGAAGCTATGAGGATAAATACATCTGATTTTATGGAATTGGTTGAAAAACAAACAAATGGCTTAATTACTATAGAGGATTTCCGTCCAGTCCCCTCAGTAGTACCAATCTCAAGAGCAATCGGTGCTTTAAAGGATAAGAATTATGTTGAGTTTACTACTAGCCCATGGTGCGGGGTTGCTACGTTTTTATTAAAGGATAGAAAAGGTAGATGGATTCCAATAACGAAGCTCGCGGATGTGGACAAGTTTTTTGAGTCTATGGGTAAAATCTACAACCACACTATGAACAGAAAACGCCTCAGAGCTTCTCTAGGGCTGATTTCAACTTTGAGATACATAAAACCAGGTTTAATAAAATCTCTGGTCTGGTCGGTTCTTAAGGAAGGAAGCTATGAGGCCTTGGGAAAATTCATGAGAAATGTAGTCATGATAGGATGCATGCACTTTATGGACCCGTATAATTTTGATCTACAAAGGATGGAAAGATGCGTAATCCACTATGGCTTGCCAGACGGAACGATAAGACCCTTTTGCTCTTACAATTCAATACATAGGGCTTTGGTTGAACAAAGATTTTCGGTACCCTATGAGGAATGGAGAAAGAAAAATAATTTTTGAAAAACTAAAAATTTTTTGAATAATTTTTTGGGTAAAAAGATTAAAAATGTTGTATGAACAAGCATATATTCGATTTTCCTTGATCCTTAAAGCTCATGGAAGAGTATTATAGAGATATAAGCGGTAATTGGAGGATAAAAGATTCTAGAAGAAGAAAAAGAAGGATATTTGCTTTACTATGAGTAACTAAAACTTAATAACTTTGATTGCATAAAGGATGCCTATGGGCTCTAAGCCTTCTTGGTGCTAGTGAAGGTGAAAATACTAATAATCGATACTTCAGCCATAATCAACGGTGTACTTCCCAAAATTCTCGAGGAATACCGAACGAATGAAGTGAAGGTTGCAATTCCTTACGCTGTAATCGATGAGTTGGAAGCTTTAGCTTCGAAAGGCAAAGAACCTGGATTTACAGGATTAGAAGAGATGAAGAGACTTAGGGAGCTCTGCGAAAAAAGCAACACAAAGCTCGAGTTTTTAGGAGAAAGACCCTCTTTAAACGATGTAAAATTGGCTAAAAGCGGTAGAATAGATGCTCTAATAATCGATGCTGCGAAGGATGTGAACGGGATACTGGTAACCTCTGACTACGTGCAAGCTAAAGTTGCGGAGGCTGAGGGCATAGAAGTTCAATACATTTCGCCTAAATCTAAAATTACTGAACTAAGTTTTGAGAAATTTTTCTCAAAGGATACAACAAGCTTGCATCTAAAAGAAGGGACAGCTCCATTTGCCAAAAAAGGAAAACCAGGAAAGTTTAGTTTAGTAAAAATTAGAGATGAAGTTTGCACTACGCAAGAGCTAGAGAAGTTAATTAAAGAAATATCGGAAATTACAAGGATGAGTGAAAACGGGTTCATAGAGATAACTCGAAGTGGGGCATCGGTAATCCAATTAGGCAAGTATAGAATAGCAATAACTAGACCTCCTTTCTCCGATGGTTTGGAGATTACCATAGTAAAACCTATGATAGAACTGAAGCTAGAGGATTACAATCTTTCAGAAAAATTGATGAAGAGGCTAAAAGAAAGGGCTGAAGGAATCCTTATAGCTGGTCCACCAGGTTCTGGTAAGACAACTTTTGCAGGGTCTTTGGCCGAGTTCTACATGCAGCAAGGAAAGATAGTTAAAACTTTAGAATCGCCAAGGGATTTACAAGTAGGTCCTGAGATAACTCAATACGGCCCATTGGAAGGTGATTTTGAAAAAACAGCCGAGATCCTTTTGCTAGTTAGGCCAGATTACTCAGTTTTTGATGAGATTAGAAAAACAAAGGATTTCAAAGTTTTTTCTGATATGAGACTGGCTGGGGTTGGAATGATAGGCGTCATTCATTCAAGTGAGGCTATAAACGCTATACAAAGGTTCATCGGAAGGGTTGAGCTGGGCATGATCCCGCATATAATCGATACGACTATCTTTATAAAATATGGAGCTGTCGAAAAAGTTTATGAACTCAAATTAACTGTTAAAGTCCCCTCTGGAATGACTGAAGCTGATTTAGCAAGACCGGTTGTAGAAGTGAGGGATTTTGAAACTGGTGAACTTGAGTATGAAATCTACACTTATGGTGAGGAAAACGTCATAGTTCCAGTTTTGGCTGGAGGCGAAGTAAGCAGCGTCAAAAGATTGGCTGAAGAAAGGATCTTGCAAGAAATCGAGAGGTTCGATCCTGATGCGCAAGTAAAACTTGTTTCTGAAAGTAAAGCGATAGTTAAGGTAAATCAAAAGGCAATACCACTGTTGATAGGAAAAAAAGGATCAAGTATATCAAAACTCGAGGAGAAACTTGGGATCAAAATAGATGTTGAAACATATCCATCTCAGAAAGAAACTGAAATAGATTTTGCACTAAAGGAAACGAGAGGCTATATCGATCTATACTTTAATAGAGAGTATATTGGCAAAACGATGAGCCTGTACATCGATGATCAGTTTTTACTTTCGGCAGTAATCGGAAAGAAGAGTAGGATAAGGATATCCAAAGATTCCCTTCAAGGTAGCGAGTTGATAGATGCCCTATTGAAAAGAAGAAAAATAAGGACAGTTGTTCAATTCCCTAAGTAACAATTGGTTTGCTCTCGATTATTCCTTTAAGCTTTTCTACAGCTTTAACCAAATCGTTTTCAGAATTCGCCCCTGTACATATCAATTTTCCACTTGAAAATATTAGCATAACTACTTTTGGATTTTCCATACTATAGATCAAGCCAGGAAATTGATCTGGCTCGTATACGGTTCTTTTCAAAACTAACGCTAGATCCTCAAGATCTACTCTGCATTTTAAATCTGCTGAAGCAACTACGTTCTCTATATTGATTTTTGGTCTTTTTGATAGCGTTATGCCACTTCTTCCAAACTCCTCCAGAGTTTTCGACACTGCATTTTTAGCCTGCCTTTCAGATCTTGCTCCCGTGCAGATCATCTTCCCAGAGCCAAAAATCAACAAAACAGCTTTCGGTCTCTTTAGCCTAAAAATCAAACCTGGAAATCTTTCAGGATTGTACTCGACGCGATGAAAAGTTTTAGCTATCAAGTATAAGTCTAAATTCTGTCCTAGGTCGGCTGATGCAACTACATTTTCAACATTCACTAAATCTTTATTTTTCATAGCAACCAGCCGAGAATGACCATTAGCCTATTAAAGTGATTGCAAACTAAAACTTAAATCTCTTGTCACTTTAAAATAATTGACGGGGTTACAAAATAAAAATAAAATTTGATTTTAGCAAGATTAATAATCTAAGAACTCTACTCTGTTACAGTTATCGCTTGTGTGGGACATTGAACTTCGCATGCTCTGCAAACAATACATGCATCATTGTTTACAACCACAGACTTCTTTTGCCCTCCATACTCTTGGAGTTCTCTTATTTCAAACACGGCCACCGGACAAACTTCAGCGCATACTCCATCTCCATTGCATTTTTCAAGGTCTACTACTACTTTAACCAATCAGCTCATCTCCTTAACGTTTGATTATAACTTTATGAATTATAAATAAAAACGTTTCTTTAACGCTTTAACTTTATCGGTGTGAGGGCCCCCTGCGATAGTAAGGGGTGGTTCACCTGGCTTCCTCTCTTAAACTTATAATCGTGCTATCGATCTCTCCTTTAGCTCTATTTATCCTCTTTTGAATATCGACGATTAAAGATTCATAAACATCTCTCGTGATTTTTCCGGTACGATATTGAATCTCCATTTGAGCCATACTTGATGCCAATGCCTCTATCTCAGCCTCTGAGCGGGCAATTTTTTTCAACATCTCTTCGTACCTGGCCTCCACTTCCTTCAATTTTTCTTTAACAGACACGAGAAGTTTATTAAGTTCACTTAATCTTACGTCCATGAGCTTCCTTTTGCGTCTAAACTCATGCTTCGAAATGGCTCTACGCTTCATATCTTCGTTTATCTTTTCCAACTCGGCTTTAAGGGCTGTTTTTTCGTCATAAAGTGCTACAAATTCTCTTATCAATTCTATAGGAATCGCCACTGTTGGAACTGGAGGTTTTTCTACTCGAATCAGCATAGCGACAAAAATTATGAAAATCTCCAAAATTGAAGTCCATATCAAGGGCTTCAATGAGGCCAGGAACAACGGGCTTCTGTATACGAATGAAAACACCGGATTATGAAAGTTAGTCAATCCTTTTTGCTCATAAATTACTTTTTTATAGAATGCCGAAGCCTCCATTTCATTCAGAGTCGAAGCTTTTGAAGTTAAATCAGCTCACTTGGGTATGTTTATAACCACCTTAAGGTTTTCTATAACCCATGGAGACCTTGGAAACAGATCTAACGAAAAGTTATAAAGCCCCCACCAGTCAAGTTGTTCCATAGACTTAGATTGGAGTACCTTATACTTGATTTTGAATGTATAATTCTCCCCTTCCCTTATACTATAATATCTTGGTGAAACTGTCACTTCACTTCCAGCTTTCGGCTCTTGCCATAGTTCGCCTCCTACGTCGTAGACCATTATATCCATTGCATTCTCCATTAGTTTAATCGGTAAAGAGTACAAAGGAATAGCCTGATTCGTAAATTGATAAGTATCAGAAACGTGTACGTACCCATCTTGACCAACGATAACTTCCCTCTCAAGAGAGTTACATCTAAGCAAGTACTGCGTAACGGATGAGTATTCAAAGAAAACAGTTTCATTGTAATACGCTTCTAAAGGCTTGAAAAGGTGCGAGACTGCTGGTCTCCCATAATACTCTATTTCGTTGAATTTGGAGTTTTCAGGAAGAAAAACGCTTGAGCCTGGTAAAAGCACTATAGTTACGTTAGAATATTCAGCTTCTGTTCTTAAAATAGGAGAAGCTGTAAAATTGAATATAAAATTTCTCTCTTTCTTTAATAGATCGGAAAGAACCATTAGCGATGAAAATCGATACTCTTCATTTGGAAGGATGGGTTCAGGGAACCAGAAAACGAACCAATGGATTGAAGGATCTTTTTTCGAGTCAATTTTTAAAATCCTTCCTTGAGTGTCATTTGCCATTATATACTTGACATTCTTTTCATGATCTTTTAGAATTCCAACAGAGATACTCTCTACAGGTCCATTGTCAATATTAGTTAAAATGAATGTATCGTTGACGACTACTACTCCATAATCGCTTATTCCAACGATTCTTTGGATTTTTAAGGAAACAGGCTGGGCCTGCTCGCTTTTAACTGGAATCGTTGGAATAAACGATAGAAACATTATTAAGAGTATAATTAATCC
>JAWCQS010000007.1:10559-11278 GCA_038869655.1 Bathyarchaeia archaeon
ATCCCAGCCTTGTCCTTTGCACCTCTACCACCGATCACTTTTACAAAAACTTTTATCTTCAAACTCATTTAAAGTATTCGTTTTAAATCAATTCCTCCACTACTCTTCAAGCAATGAATGCCATCTTTTTGGAACCAACTTGACTTTTTTAGCTGGAATTCCTGTATATATGGATTTGGCCTCAACATTCTTTATAACCATCGCCTCCGAGCCGACGATTGCGCCTTCCCCGATAACTATCCCCGCCATGATGGTGGAATTTCCTCCCAGACTTGCGCCCTTCTTTATTAAAGGTCCTATAAGCTTGGTCTTTTTTTGCATCAAATATTTATCGTTGAGAAGAACACAGTTGGGACCTATGAAAACAAAGTCCTCGATTGTTGAATATGCGCAGACGTAAACTCCGGTTTGTAAGGATACTTTCCTCCCTATTGTACAGTTTCCGTCCACCACTACATTGGTGCCTACTGAAGTTTCGTTGCCTATACTCACATTCTCCCTTATTAAGACGTTATGTCCAAGCTTTACTCTATCTTCGATCTTGACTCCAGAATATATCGTGCAACCTCCTCTTAGAATACATTCGTTTCCAATAACCGTTTTTTTTCCATGAAAAATTTTTTGTTCAAAGCTTCTTTGCTTTATAACTTCATTCAATTCAGTTTTTTGAGGAAATCCGATTATGCAATTAGGGCCTATATAGGTCCCGTGCCCTATCT
>JAWCQS010000008.1:0-4327 GCA_038869655.1 Bathyarchaeia archaeon
CCTAACGCTTCTATGCTTAATAGCTCAGCTTTAATAGGCTCGTTAAAGCCTACATGAGCTATGTTATGCCAGATTTGGAATAAGCTAAGCCAATTCCATGCATGCCTGGCCTTACAATTCTTCTTTTCACGCCAACAAGGAGAATAATCATCAAAGCATTCTGTTCTAAAGGGGGAATAGTAGGGATGGGGTAGCCCGATTTCAAGCCTGTTGAGACGCCAGCAGGTCGTCTGAGAAGCAGGAAGCCCACAGCCTTTAGGCGTGGGCAGCTCACCTGAATACTCTCTCAAAAACCCTCAGAAAATTGCCTCCAATAATTTTCTCTACATCATCATCCGAATACCCTCGAGATAATAGACCAGCCGTTATGTTCGGAAATTTTACTACGGAGTCTATCCCCTTGGGGAAAACATATATCTTTCCATCCATTTCCAAGAGTTTTTTCCGCAGGGCTGGGTTTTCTATCCATCCTTCACCAAAATCTGATCCGATACCAACATAATCTACTCCAACTAAGTTGACCATGTAATCAATATGATCCAAGAAATCCTCAATTGTTGCTCTTTCCTTTCCCAAAAGTCTTGGGAAAAGCGTCGCTCCAATAACCCCCCCTTTTTCTGCAATAGCCTTAATCACCTCATCATCCTTGTTCTGGTGAGTGGGGACAAGCGAATATGCATTTGAGTGAGAGGCTATAACTGGCTCTTTGGATACTTCTATGGCCTCTAACGCCGTATTCTTACTTACATGCGCAAGGTCGATAACGATTCCAAGTTTATTCATTTCTTTTACGAGTTTTTCCCCAAAAAAGCTTAGTCCGCTATCTGTCTTTTCGCGGCATCCATCGCCTGCAGGGTTTCTGTAATCAAATGTAAGCTGAATTACCCTAACTCCCAGCTTCTGGTATATCTTAAGAAGACCAAGATCACCTTCCAGGAGAAAACTAAGATCACCGTCTAACGGGGCGATATTCTGGAAACCAAGAATAATCCCAACTTTTCCTTCCCTTTTAGCCCTTCTGATATCTTCAGTAGTGTTGACTAGCAATGCTTTGTCGCTATCTTCCATCAATTTGTACATGTTTGAGATTTCCTTAATTGTTTCTGATAGATTGTGCATTCTGGCAATTGTATGGTTCGTTGCAGTTATCCCACCCTCAAGCATTTTTTTGAAATATTCCTGATCCATTACTGATCCGTTCAACCCATCTATTACAATTGCGTTTCTATGGATTTCTAAAGCTTTGTTTTCAATTCTTTTCAACATCACCACTTCACTAAGTTAAATTTTTGCAAATAAAAGGTTTATGGAACTAAAAAATAGAATATATCATCTTTGGACGAAATGATGGGCTCTATATCTAGATTTATCAAGGATTAAACATTTCCCTATGCTGGCAACATCTTCCCTTATAGACTTTTATGCTGTTTTCCATGCGCCTTAAAGCTATCTGTGATCTGTTCTTCCCATAACTTAAAAGCAAATTACAAAATCCAACAGCAAAAAATTCATAAATCAGATTTATATACCACTCACTTTATAGGGTATTCTCAAGGTTGGATAAAGTATGAAGAATAAAAAAATAGTGATAACAAATATTGAAAAAATCGCTAGTGGAGACATTAACGATCCAATACTAAAGGCTGATACAATAATCGTAGAAAACGGAAAAATCAAAGAGATAGGCTACGCTAGCGAGCTTGAAATAAAAAACGCTCGCATCACTATAGACGCAAGCGATTTAGTCATTTGCCCAAGCTTTATTGATCCCCACGTTCATCCTCCACTCGAGGATTATTCTCCACAAAACAGAATGATAGGGCCTATGGAGGAAGGATGTATGTGGGGTACAACGACATTCATTTCAGAAGGAGAGCAAGGACCTGGTTTGCCAAGGTTTTATGAATGGGACCCTCAAGGAGTGAAGGCAACAGCTATACTCGCTAGAAAGATATTCGATAAATATAGACCTGGTGGAGCGAAGGTTCATGGTGGAGCATTGGTTTTAGCTAAGGGGCTTACAAAAGAAGATTTTAAGGAGATGGCTGAAGCAGGTGTTTGGCTGATAGGCGAAATCGGCGGAGGTGGGTTGGCTGAGGTTGAAGAATTGCAAATGCTAGAGTGGGCGAAAGAGTATGGATTTTTCATCTCTGTACACTATGGTCCGAGGCTTATTCCAGGCGCAACCACCATGACTACTGAAGATGTGATAAAAATTAATCCAAACAAAGTTGCTCATGTAAACGGAGGAACAACAGCGGCACCTTTCGATCAAACGATGGAACTCTTGGATAAAACGAAATGTGGAATAGAGATAGTAGCCTATGGAAATCCGCGCATGGCTTATGAAATAATCGAAAAGCTTAAGAAAAAAAACGAGTTGCATAGAATCGTATTCGGTAGCGATGGCTTTACCGGTCAAGGATATTTGCCAAACGCAATTCATAGAGCCGTAATCACGGCTTCCTCTATGAACAAGCTTCCCGCAGATAAGGCTATAGCGATGGGAACTGGAAATACGGCAAGGTTGTATAATCTTAACAGAGGAATAATAGAGCCAGGTAGAGAAGCGGATCTAATAGCGATAGATGCTCCACCAGGATCGAGTGGTGAAAATGCCCTTAAGGCTATCGAGCTCGGAGATACCTTTGGAGTTGCTATGGTCATGGTTGATGGGAAAATAGTGGCATTGCGTGGAAGGGATACGAGACCAGTAAGGAAGTGGATAAAAATAAACGGAAAAGAAGCTTCAGTAAGCGATATAAACGAATACCTCTTTGATCCCCCAAGAGTTTATAGGGTATTCAGCGAAGTAAGCCTCTATGAAATTTAATACAACGAAGCCTTCAATCTAAACCTTTTCCAATTTTTCGAAAACAAATTAAAACTATATTTCGAACTCTTTTCCATTCCAATTTTCCTTTGTCATTAACTTTATAATTTCTTATCAAAGCCTATCGCTTCATCACTGATCTTTTCGTTTTAAATATGAGGTATGCTTTTAAATCCTTCAATGGTTTTTCTGGCAAAAAATTGTTTCATGTTAAACTTTTTATTCTGGTGCTTTCCTACAAAATCTTATGAGAGTATATCTTGGACCGGCTGGAATACCTACTACAGCGAAGGATAGGTCAACAACGGGCGGTATACAGAGAGTGGCTGAACTGCAACTCAACGCGTTTGAGTGCGAATTCGTAAGGAATGTTTATTTAAGTCAAAAGGCAGCTAAAGAAACTGGAGAATTGGCTAAGCAGCTCAACGTCCAATTAACAGTCCATGCTCCCTACTTCATAAACCTGCTTTCCGATAAAAAAGAAACGGTTAAAGCATCAAAAAAGCGCATTCTGGACTCACTCGATAGAGCCGAAAGTATGGGCGCCGAAGCCGTCGTTGTTCATGCAGCATATTATGGAAAATTGGCTAGCGAAGAGGCTTTCAAGAGTATGAAAGAAATAACTTTGGAAATTTTGGATGAGGCAAAAGCTAACGGCATAAAAACTAAGCTTGCTTACGAAACGATGGCTAAGAAGACTCAATTCGCTGGTATGGATGAATTGCTAAAATTGATCGAAGAATTGAACTCAAAACAATTAACATTATGCGCAGATTTTGCGCATTTATTCGTAAGAAACGATGGAAGGATAAACTATGCTGAAATTTTGGATAAGTTAAAAAATTTTACCCATATCCTTTCTCATTTTTCAAACGTTAAATACAATTTAAAAACGAAAAAATTCATGGACGTTCATGAGCCAATAAACGACCACCCACCGTTTAAGCCTTTAGCTGAAGAAATAATAAAAAGAGAAATGAATATTACGATAATAAGTGAGAGCCCAATTCTGGAACTCGACTCGCTTAAAATGAAGGAAATCTTTCAAAAATCTGGATATGGTTTTTAATACTTAATTACGATTGTTTGCTTTGCACGATTTTTAAAATTAGATTGGTATATGAGCGCCAAATCGATGATTGATTTTTTTCTTCAAAATGGCGATTTAGATGATCTTAAGCGCTCTCATGTAGATTTTATGGGAGAAGATTATTCCAAAAATTCTTTCCCACCGACAGCTTCTGTCGAGGCAAAACTTTAAGGCTCATTTAATTTTTACTCTTTATGCTTTTTAAAACTACATAGCCATTTCAAGTCAACTGGAGATATCCTTGTAACTTCTCATGTTAATCTTATGCCTGTCAAAACCTATATTTAGTAGCTCAAGTCAGCGGGTTTGAAGCTCTGATGAAACCATAATCCTTGAAATCTTCAACATTCTCTGTATAGATCATCCTTATATTGTTCTCCCTTGCAGTAACGGCTAACAAGCAG
>JAWCQS010000008.1:4337-10550 GCA_038869655.1 Bathyarchaeia archaeon
AAACTTTACCCCTAGAGAACTTCAATTTCTTGACTAGATTGAAAACTTCCTTTGGAGCCATTGGTGTCGGGTCCACTTTTTCAATTTCGCGGCACTTCCAAAGGTCTAGGCATATCTCCGCTGCCTCGCTGGCTGGGAGCGGATGTTCAACTCTCTTCGCGTTTGTAACTACCGCAAAGAATTCGTACAATGTTTGAGGCGTTATGCATGCTTCAATTTTACCATCTAGAGCTCTTCTAATAACGCTGCTAGCCCTCTTCTGGTAAGGAGACGTCTTGTTATACGAGTGCACAAGAATGTTCGTATCAAGTAATATCTTCATAGAGCTCTTCTCTTCTTAGTTTCCCTTTCAACCTTCCAATGTCTGGAGGATCGTTTAATCTCTTAAGGATTCTCTCAGCAACATCTCCTCCTCTCACTACAGTTAACTTTACCATGTCTCTACCAATAACCTCGATACGTAGTATGTCTCCATCAGCCAGGCCTAACTTCTCTTGCACCTCACGGGGAACGTATACCTTATCCTTATAATAACTAGTTTCAACCAATGTGATCACATTATTACCCAATCAATTGGGTAATATAAACCTTATGTTCGTCTAATACTTTTGAAAATCTGGATATAGTTTTTGATACTTAGTTTCGATTCTTTTAGGCAAAATCACGGTCTTGTTGAAAAGCAATTTAAAATTCTATAAAGTTTTCTTGGAATAAATCTCTCAGTCATAGCTTGAGCATCACTAAAATCTAAAATTGACCCAAAAGTATTTCCAGTTATTCTCGGGCTTATTTCGCATTACTACTAAAATCACGAGCCAACGACTAAAGTCGCTGGTCCTTGACGCAAATTCTATATTCTAACTCTTTTTATCCACTCAACTCTATCAAAATGAGGGTCATCACTGACGATTTCTTTAGCATCAAAACTTTTCATAATTGCTGCATGAAAGGCATCTCTAGGCTTAAGATCATACTTTTCTATGAAATCTAATGCCTCTAAAGGGACGTCAGGATCTACCTCTTTTACTGTTAAATTTAAAACGGCGTATATATCTTCGATAGTCTCTCTCAAAGCTTCTTCTTGCTTGTTTTTTATTATTACCCACATCACCTCATCTAAAGCAAGAGAGGACGTTATTGCTTTCTTACCAGCTATTATTTCTCCTAAAATCTTTCTCGCATTCTCCCCTTTTTTCGTTTGGTCAAAATTATAGATTATAAAAAAATTGGCGTCCAAGTAAATCAATCAAATACCTCTTCGTATAGTTTATCTCCATATATCCAACCTAATTTTCTTAAATCCCCACCGTATTTCTTTGCCCTATTTCTAGCTTTGTCAACTAAATTTTCCTCTGGGAAAGGCATTATTTCTATTTTTTTCTCTTTTACCTCAAGTATGGCTTGACTATTTGTCCTAAGACCAACGCTCTCTCTAACTACCTTCGGTATTACTAACTGACCCTTCTCTCCAAGTTTAACTTTAATTCTCACTTTCTCTCACCTTTAATATGAAATAGTAATACCGGAATATAAACTTTAGTACATGTTCATTTAGGCGAGGCGTAAAGATTTCGCCGCGCCTCATCATATATTTCAAGTATTCCTTAAGATATCTACAGCCTTCCTCGAAAATGAGAGTTAAATATTGATTTCTTGCTTCACTTATAGGCTTGCGTACGCGAATAAGCGTTAAGACTCGCTCTTTGGCTAGCGTAGGCGTAGCGGCTGCTCCTTTTATCTTAATTTTAGCCTTTAGGCCTTAGCTACGCTTTCGATATAATCTCTATCATACAATTCATCGATAATGCTTAGCAAAAGCCTAGTAGCTTTGTTAAATTTAGTCGATCGTTCTGATGTAAGCCCATAATTTTGGCGAGAATAGCCTAATCCTTAAATGAACATCGACTGTTATCTTTGAGTCCCTGGCCAAATTCCTGTACCGAAGACTAATCCATGGCTTAGTAAATCGATATACTTGGCTTTAGAGTCTTTGCTGGAGTATATAAAGAGCTTAGAACCTGAATTATGGCGGGCCCGACGGGATTTGAACCCGCGACCTTCGGGTTAAGAGCCTCAGCCTCGATTAGCCAATCGAGTCCGCTGCTCTACCTCTTCAGGATCAAGAGAAGCCTCTTAACCTAACTGAGCTACGGGCCCATTTTGTTCAAAACTAATTTAAACAAAAAAGTACTTAAATTTTTACTTTACTCTTTTTCTTTAAAAAAGGTATGTTTGAATGTTGACATTTATCGGTTTAGGATTGCACGACGAGCGTGGAGTAACGCTTAAAGGGTTGAGTGAGGCTAGAAGAGCTGAAATCGTTTTCGCCGAGTTTTATACCAGCCTTATGCCCAGATTCAAAATTAGGAATTTCGAAAAATTGATCGGAAAGCCTATTAAAGTTTTAAAGCGGGTTGATGTCGAAGAAAAAGCTGAAGAACTTATTCTAAAAGTAGCGAAAAGAAAGCGTACAGCCTTTTTGGTACCTGGAGATCCCATGGTTGCAACCACCCATGCAGACTTAAGGTTAAGGGCTGAAAAAGCTGGAATAAAAACGAGAGTAATCCATGGGGTTTCTATAGCTTCAGCTATTTCCGGAGTTACTGGATTGCAAAGCTACAAATTCGGTAGGACTGTAACTATGCCCATGCTCAATAGCAAAGAACCTTTTGCCTCCCCCTATGAATGCATTTTAAAAAATCTAAGCGTAGGATTACACTCGCTTGTACTTCTTGACATAGACTTAGAAAGAAGAAAATACTTAAGGATTCCTGAGGCTTTAGAACAGCTTCTCTTTTTAGAAAAAAAGCTTAAAAAAGGAATAATTAACGAAGAAAGGCTTGCTATAGGCATAGCAAGGGTTGGTTCTAAAAAACCGATAGTCAAGGCTGATGAGCTAAAAAATTTATTGGATTATAACTTCGGAAAACCTCCTTATTCCTTGGTATTTCCAGCAAACCTTCATTTTATGGAGATCGATGCCTTGATCTTTTTAGCTAATGCTGAAAAATCTTTACTGGACAGACATCAAAAAAGTTTAGAAATTTTAATTGATCTTTAAGCTTTATTGCGTTTGAAGTGCGTATTTTCTTTGATGACTTCCAAAAGCCTACTAAGGGCATCCACGATGACTCACTTTATCGAAATAGCTTGGGAAGTTACCAAATCCTTGGCTTGAAAGCATGTTATGAACTCTTTATTCTGTGGATCGTATCCATAAGAACATTGACTATTTAATAGAAAGTAAGCTGATTATGGAAATATGATGAGTTTCTTAAAGAAGTATTTTATTAGAAAGCGAGTATGGAATTATCAACTTGTATACGTAAAAGAACCAACACGTTCTTAAATAAGATTCTTGTGGCTGGCTTGATTTGGCTTAAATAAGCCTTAACAACTATAGCAAACAAATGACTTTTAAAATCTCCCTTCGAAAGCTACAATGAAGTTCATGAATATGCGCCGAGGGGCGTCCTACAATGTAAGACACTGTAGGACTTTGTATTACGCCCCTATCTGCATACGCTTATGATCGTCTTTGCCTTTAAAAGCCAAAATTGTCGAGCGAGCACGTCCAAAGAGTTTTCTATAAGCTCGTAGTAGGCGCAAAATTCTTATTTAAGAGCGAAACCAGTATGCAGAGAGTTGGTTAGGAGAAACATGACGTTCCCTACCCACTTCAAAACGTTTATATCCTACTTAAGCACTTCTAGAATAATCTCAACGGAGGTTATTGAATGCTTAAAGAAGGTGGATATTTTATTAAACTCCTTCCCTAAAAAAATCCGTGTGTTCGATACCACTTTAAGGGATGGAGAGCAAACCCCTGGAATTGCTTTAAAACCAGAGGATAAAGAATTAATAGCAAAAAAATTGGACGAATTTGGCGTTAGCGTAATCGAGGCCGGTATGGCTATAACTTCTCCTGGAGAAATTGAAGCCATAAAAAGGATATCAAAACTTGGCTTAAACGCTGAAATATGCGGCGGTTGCAGATGCACAATCAAAGATATAGAAGCTTCTTTAAAATGCGATGTTGAAAGCATACATCTAATAACGCCTACTTCTGAGCTCCATCAAAAATATAAGCTCAAGAAGACAAAGGAGGAAGTGATCCAATTACTTATCGAATGCATAACTTATGCAAAAGATCATGGATTAATAGTTGAGCTTTCAGCAGAGGATGGAAGTAGAACCGAGTTTGAATATTTGATGAGAGTTTTTCATGAAGGTATAGAGGCTGGAGCGGATAGAGTGTGCGTATGCGATACAGTTGGAATAATGACTCCTGAAAGGATCTACAATTTATTCAGTAAGCTGAGACCAAAAATCTCTAAGCCATTGAGCGTTCATTGCCATAACGACTTTGGGATGGCGGTGGCCAATTCAATAGCCGCTTTAAGAGCTGGAGTTGACCAATTCCATGCTACTGTTAATGGTATAGGCGAAAGAGCTGGCAATGCATCGCTGGAAGAGATAGTAGTGACTTTAAAAGTACTTTATGGAATCGATATAGGAATAAAAACAGAAAAGGTGTACGAATTGTCAAGGATCGTTTCTAAGCTAACAAAGATAGCTTTACCTCCAAACAAAGCCATAGTCGGAGATAATGCCTTCACTCATGAATCGGGCATCCATACGCATGGAGTTCTAGCTATGCCATCCACCTATGAGCCTTTTGAACCAGAGTTGATTGGAAGGAAAAGAAGGTTTGTCGCAGGGAAGCATGCCGGCTCTCATGCGATAAAGGTCATGTTGGAGGAGATGGGTTATAGTCCCAACGAGGAGCAATTCAAGCGTATATTTGATGAGGTGAAAAAATTGGGAGATATGGGAAAAAGGGTTGCAGATTCGGATTTGGTTACCATAGCCGAAAACGTTCTAGGAATAACTTCAAAGAAGATAGTGAGCCTTGATGAATTGACAGTAGTTACTGGAAACAGAATAATGCCGATGGCTGCGGTTAGGATAAAGGTTGGGGATAAAGAATATATAGAGTCTGGACTCGGTGTCGGACCAGTGGATGCTGCTATAAACGCTGTAGAAAAAGTATTAACTGGAGTAACCGGTATTTACTTAGAAAAGTATGAAGTTGAAGCCATAAGTGGAGGAACCGATGCCATAGTAGATGTTTCAGTACAGCTTAGATTAGGAGATCGTGTTGTGAGCGCTCGGGGGGCTAGTGGAGATATAGTTATGGCAAGTGTTGAGGCCGTATTGCTTGGCATGAACAAACTTTTATCGATGAACAATCTTACGTGACATGAAGCTTTTTGTTGAAAATCTTTAACAACATTTTACCCTTTAGAGTAACCCTCACTGGAACTCCTTTATTATTTTTATTTCCAGTTACTATCGTATCAAGCTCTCTAAGCCTGTTCAAGTTCCATTTAACCGTCGAAGTAGGCATGGAGAACTCTCTCGAAAGTATTTGAATCAATCGATAATACAATAAACCTTCTTTATTCTTTACCCCACTCAATAACCTCAATTGCTTCTTGCTTAATCTATTGTTCAAGAGAGTTTTTATGATTTCTTCAAGGTTTTGAATTTTTATAGAAGCTTCTTCAAGAGACTTAATGATCGAACTTAAAAATTGATCAGGCTCCTCGGCCAGAGCATTCGATGAACCCTTCAGGCCTTCTTTATGGAGGAGCAAATCATCGACGGCTTTTCTTGAGTCATTAAACGGTTTACGGTACCCGATTAACACCTTTTAAAAGACTCATGTTCACCTCTTCTCCAAGAAGCGCAATCATTTAAAAAATAAAAGAGCCGTATAAAAGTTTTACAATTTTTAGCGATTAAATGTTTTCACATTAATACTACGCTTTCGAATGTTTTAAATTCGAATCTATTCTCAGTCAAAAGTTTTGGTTTTATCTTTAGGTTTGGTATAATACCATCCCTTCTCGCTTTTTTCTTTTAGTCTTATTCCGGCAGTTCGTTTTATAGTTTCAAGGATTTCATGTAGTGCCTTAAACATTTCTCCCACTTCTGGGCCGTCGCATGTTGTAGCTAAGGCTATATGGGACAAAATTTCTCCTGGATATAGCTCTCCAGCGTTCATATGGATACTTACCTCAAGGACATGTTTGCGTTTCTCGAACTCATTTGCTATTTCTCTCAGCCTTCTTTCAGTCGCTTCTCGATCCATCTCAAAATCTATCTTATCCAGCTTTTCTCCATCTCTCGAAACTCCTTTCACTACTC
>JAWCQS010000009.1:0-10504 GCA_038869655.1 Bathyarchaeia archaeon
AGGAAGGCGAGGAAGTATGAGCCACACAACCCTTCACTTTTCGCTCGCGCAAGTCATAATCTCGCTTAAATTTCCCATTTCCCTTGCATTGAATTCTAAGAGAGGCTCACCAAGTGAAATCGCATCAAGCTTTTTGGTTTCATCGAAATTAAAAATAGCCATGGCTTTCACCAATACAAGCATAGTTAATTGATCAATAAGCTTTTAATGTTTATACCTAGTTAAATCTAACCTCACCAAATTATGGGGCCTTGATGTTGGAGAGCATAAAAAGAATATTAATAATCGGTTGTGGTACTGCTGGGACTATGGCTGCAATCCAAGCTCGAAAGAATAATAGGGAAGCTAAAATCTGGATAGTATCTAGAGAAAAATATCCTGAGTACTCGCTCTGTGGGCTCCCCTACGTGGTATCCGGAATCATAAAAGAAGCTAAATCTCTGATCATACACCCGATCGATTTTTATGAGAAAACTTTAAGGGTTAACTTGATGCTGAACACCGAAGCATTGAGCATAGACACTTCAAGCAAAACAGTTCTTGTCAAGAATTTGGCTACGGGAGAAGAGGATAGGCTTGAGTACGACTCCTTAATCTTGGCTACCGGAGCTAAACCAGTTTCATTGCCAATAAAGGGAGTAGATAAAAAAGGCGTTTTCTCGATCAGGACTATAGAAGATATTGAAGCTCTGATTCTTCACCTTAAAAGCGTAAGCTCAAAGCTTATCGTCATAGTAGGTGCTGGTTTGATAGGCATGGAGATGGCCGAATCCTTAAGCCTAAAGGACTATAAGGTTTTGGTCTTAGAGATGTTACCAGAAATTTTGCCAGCAATGCTTGACCCGGACATGGGATCAATAGTCCATGAAAGGGCTGAAGAAAAGGGTGTAAGAATCTTAACTAGCACTACTTTAGACGAAATAATAGGCGACGAAAAAGTTGAGGCTGTAAGGATAAAAGCTGAAAGGATTCCAACAGAGACCGTAATAATCGCTGCAAGGGTGAAACCTGAAACTGAGCTGGCTGAAAAGGCTAAAGTTTCCATTGGAGAGACAGGGGGTATAAGGGTGAACGAGTACTTGAAAACGTCCGTAGAAGGTATCTACGCCGCTGGAGATTGTATTGAAACCCTCGATCTAGCTTCTAAGAGAAGCTTTCCGATTCAACTCGCCACAACGGCCGCAAGACAGGGGATGATAGCAGGAATCAATGCCGCTGGGGGCTTAAGAAAGTATCCTGGCTCGACCGGAGTTGCCACCACAAAGCTTTTTGGACTTGAGATCGCAACGGCTGGAATCACCTCTTCTTTAGCGGCAAAGCTTGGGATCAAAGTCACATCCACAAGAACGACGGCCTTAAATAAGGCGCACTATTACCCTGGAGCGAAGCCAATTACGACTAAGCTTATAGCCAATCTAGAGGACAAGCGGATTATAGGAGCACAACTCATAGGAGAAGAAGGAGCGTCATTAAGGGCTAACTTAGTTGCGCTAGCCATTAAAGCAAATATCGAACTTTCGGAGCTTGAACTTCTAGAAACTTGCTATGCTCCCCCAATCTCGCCAGTTTGGGATCCGCTATCGATAGCAGCTCAAGCTTTGGGCAAAAGGCTCTCTTCGATAAGCCCACTCAATTCATAAGCTATTCTTTTAAGCCAAGAGCCTCAACAACTTTTTTCGCGACAGCGGTCGAAACCTCTATTTGGGCCTCTTTTGTTTGAGCTCCTATATGGGGCGTACAGACGACGTTTGGCATCACGCATAGCTTCAAATCGCTCGGGGGCTCTTTCTCGAATACATCCAGTGCAGCTCCTGCGATTTTATTAGAGAGTAAAGCGCTAAAAAGAGCTCTTTCGGCTATGATACCCCCTCTTGAAGTATTCACTATCAACGCATCTTTTTTCATGAGTTTGAGCTCATTCTCTCCGATAAGTCCCTTGGTTTCATCGGTTAATGGAACATGGATCGATATTACATCGGAGCTTTTCAACAATTCCTCTAGGGTTACCATCTTTACTCCAATCTCTTCAGCTTTTTCAGGCGTAATGTAAGGATCATAAGCTATGACTTTCATTCCTAAAGCATCAATGGCTTTGATCGCAACGTTGTAGCCTATCCTTCCGAGCCCAATTATTCCAAGGGTTTTTCCAGCTAAGCTTTTAGGCTTAGGCTTTTCAACAGAACCTTCTCTTTTTAAAGCATAGTTCACTCTAAGGATCCTATGCCAAGCGCAGATTATCAAACCTAGGGTAAGTTCAGCAACAGCCGTAGTAAGGGCTTCTGGAGCGTTTAGAACGATTATTCCTCTTTCATTAGCAGCCTTAACGTCTATGTTGTCCAAACCAACTCCAGCTCTGGCTATGACCTTCAATTTTTTTCCTTTTTCGATAATTTCTTTAACAACCTTTGTTCTACTCCTGACTATGAGCGCATCGAATTCAGGAATAACTTCTAGGAGCTTTTCATGCGTTATTGTAAAATCGCTAAAAACCTCTAAACCACTTTTTTTAAGGAGCTCTATACCTTCATCCTCAAGATCATCGCTGATCAATACTTTCATACCTTCATCCCAACTCTTATATAACAACTTGAAAGCTCTTAAATATTAGTTTATTTATTAAAGCTAAAGGTGAACTTTAATGTCTGTTAGTATTGAGGATTTTGAAAAACTTGATATCAGGATTGGGAAAGTTCTAGAAGCCGAAAGGATAGAAGGATATAAAAAAATTATAAAGTTAAAGGTTGATGTTGGCGATAAAGAGCTTGAGATCATAGCTGGTGGAGCTCAGTTCTATGAGCCAAAGTATTTTATCGAGAGAACTGTAGTGGTTTTGGTCAACCTCGAGCCTAAAACAGTGGCTGGAGTTAAGTCTACTGGGATGCTTCTAGCCGCTGATCTTAACGGAAAGCCTCTATGGCTAACGATCGATCAAGAAGCTCCTCCTGGAACCAAGGTGAGGTAACTCGTCTTGTATGGATTTGCGTTAACTTTTTAAATAAACTCAGTGATCTTTAAATTATCTTAAGGGTTTAATCTCAATACTCGGATGTGAATCGAATGGGAAGTAAAGAAACGATAGTTGTGGCGTTGGGCGGAAACGCTATAAAGCAAGCTCATGAAAAAGGAACGGCTGAAGAGCAATTCGAAAACGTCAAGATAACTTGCAAACACATTTTGGAGATGATCAAAAGAGGCTATAGAGTTGTCATAACGCATGGTAACGGCCCTCAAGCAGGAAACCTCTTAATTCAACAAGAGGAGGCTAAAAGCCTAGTTCCACCCCAGCCTCTAGACATCGTAGGAGCGATGACTCAAGGACAGATAGGCTATATGCTTCAACAAACTCTTATAAATTACTTAAAAGAGGCTGGCTTGAGCGTTCCAGTAGTTACAGTCATCACGCAAGTACTCGTCGATGAAAAAGACCCTGATTTTAAGGATCCTTCCAAACCAGTGGGGCCTTTTTATACGAAGGAAGAGGCTGAGAGGCTGGAGAGAGAGAAAGGATACGTGATCAAAAAGGTAAAGCCGAGCGGAGATAGGCCTTATAGAAGGGTTGTTCCATCTCCGGATCCTATAAAGACTTTTGAAGCTGAAGCTGTAAAACAGCTCGTCGATTCAGGGATAATCGTTATAGCTTCTGGAGGAGGAGGAATACCAGTTATGTTGGATAAAAATGGTAGACTCCAGGGTTTGGAGGCCGTGATAGATAAGGATTTAGCCGGTGAGAGGTTGGCTGAGGTGGTCAAGCCAGACATTTTCTTGATACTTACCGATGTGGAAAAAGTTAAGCTAAACTTTGGAAAGCAAGATGAAAAAGAATTGGATGAGATGTCCATCGAAGAGGCGATGCGATATTTAGAAGAGGGGCACTTTTTGCCAGGGAGTATGGGTCCAAAGGTTAAGGCATGCATAAGGTTCTTAGAGTTTGGAGGTAAAAAAGCGATAATCACATCGCTAGACAAAGCCATCGAAGCTTTAGAAGGAAAAACTGGAACGCTAATATACAAACAGGCTTAAACTTAAACTGTTAAGCTAAATTCTAGTGAAAACCTATGAGCCTCGCTAAAATTTTAGCGGCTTTCTCTATCCTGTTGATTTTATTCCCATCGTTTCGAATCAATTCTGCTGAGATCTTGATAAACCTTGACGAAAACTATACGAGCGTGAACATTCTATCAAACTTAAACCAGAATTTGACAAATTTTATTGAACTTGATGAAAAAGTGATCGATCTTCAGCATACCCAAGCCAAAGAAAGCCTACAAAAAGCGTTGAAAGAGCTATCTCCGAATGCCTCAGTTGAAAATCTCTTGATCATGATTTCTTCAAATGGTAAAGCGTTTAGCGTAAACATAAACTTTGATTTAAAGGGCATAGTCTCTAAGGAAGGAAACGTTTTGGGAATCGATTTGAAATGGAAGTCCTTTAAGATAAAAGATGACTTGAAGTTTAAGGATATTCATTATAATCTAATCGGTAAGCATCATTTAAAGCCGTTGTTGGAAAATTGGAGAAACGATACAAGCTTTAGCTTTTATTTGAATGGCTCAGGGCCAACAGACCCTTCTCTCGCTCTGGAAGAGGTTGAAAAGTTATCCCTGATCGATTTTACAGTTTTGAAGGTTCCTTTAAGCTCTTGGAACTTTATTTATGACATTGAAAGTCATAAAACTTCTTGGTCTTTTACCTCTAAACCATTGATAGATTTAACCGTATACAAAAGGGATTTAAACTTTACAAAATCCTACTATGTTTTCATGAATGTATCGGCTACTGTTAAATGTTCTGGGTTTGGAAAGGCGGTAGACGATACGATAAAAATCAACACAGGAAAGGGCGATTATGAGATGATTATGCTTTCAATAATCCTTGTTTTTATTAGCTTTGCTGTTTTAATCAATAGGCGGATAAGAGGTTTATCGAAATCAAAAAAATTTAAAGCCTAGCTTCTTGTCACCTCATTGTTTTATCCATCAGTTTTGCCAAGTTAAAATTGAAATTAAAGTCTACAAACCAAAAATTTGAAATCAATGCGTGAGAAAAATGGTCGAAGTATGGCTTCCTTATGGAAACACTGAAGTGCCAGTAAGGATTAGGGAGGAGAATTTGATTGGAATTTTTAATCCTAGAGAAACGAGGATAGTGGAGAACATTCAATCGGAAATAGAAAGAGCTTTAGAGAAACCCATAGGAACTGGCAAGCTCGATGAACTTGTGGACTCCAATAGCAAGATATCGATAATCGTTGATGACTTTACTCGAATACCCTTCATCGGCTTGATCCTTGAATTGGCCATTGAGCGAATTAAAGCTGGAGGAGTTAAGGATGAAAACATTTCAATAATAATTGCAACTGGATATAAAAAATCCCTTATTGATGAAAAAACTTTACATGAGATATTTAACGATCGTTTACTAAATCGGTTTAAAACATTCATCCATGATTGTGATTCTAAAGATTTAGCTTACCTAGGTGAGACAAGTTTTAAGAATAGACTTTATCTAAATCGAGAACTCATGAACTCCGATTTTAAACTTTCAATAGGGAAACTGAACTTTCATTATTTCGCTGGATACACTGGAGGTGGAAGGAGTATACTTCCTGGAGTAAGTGGGTTTGAAACCATAAAGCGTAATTACTCCATGATTACAAACGATAATTGTAAACCCGGAATGCTCTTAGGAAATCCTGTATGCGAAGAAACGCTTGAGGCATCAAAAAAGGCAAAGATGGACTTTCTGATAAACGTTGTTTTAAGCATAAAGAATGGCTTGTTAAAGGTTTTTTCTGGAAATTTTGAGAAAACTTTTTTTGAAGGAGTCAAGTTCTTTGATGAAATTTATAAAATAAAAATAGAGAGAAAAGCGGATATCGCGATAATAAGCGCTGGTGGAAACCCTCATGACTCAACGTTTGATCAAGCAAGCAAATTCTTACAGAACATAATCGAGAGCGTAAACGAGAACGGTATCGTTATCCTGTTGGCTGAATGCTCTAGTGGATATGGGGACGAAGTATTTTTTGATTTTGTGAAAAAATTTAAAGATGTTGAAGAATTCAAAGGTGAGATTAAAAAGAGATTTGTTCTAGGATCCCAGAAGGCTTATTTTCTGATTAAGTCTTTAGAGAAAGTCAGGATCTACTTGGTTTCAACTCTACCGGATTACTATGTAAACAAGATATTTGGCTTAAGACCATTCATAACAATCAATTCAGCTTTACAATCAGCGATACGCTATGCTGGAAAAGATTCAAAAATTTTGGTAGTTCCCTACGGAAACTCCACTCTTATCACTGCTAAAGCCTAAACGCTCTTGAGAACAAGCATTCCTCTTTAGAAATCTCCATCGATTCAGGATCCACTTTTTTTCCTTTAACCTTTACTGGCGCATCTCTTACTATTGCAATTGGAATTCTTTCATTGGCCTCCCCCATCAACGCGTGAGCAGCACTTGCCAAATCGTCTGCCATTGAATGACGTGTAAAACTGATAGGTTTGTTATAAAGGTCTTTCTTTCCTCTATAATCTACGACAGGATCGAAACCGGCCACTCCTATAGCCATACCGGTCGTTCCCATGCGTAATGGATTTATCCTACTGTCCACTATTATGACGCCAACATTTTTGCCAACGCGTTTAAAAATTTCTTCTTTTATAGAGCTTGCCACTTCAAAGGGTTTCAAAGGCAATAGGGCAACGAATCCCATTGGAGCATTTTTCAAGTCTATTCCAGCATTCGGGGTTATCAAGTTATACTTTAATGTCAATAAAAGTTTGGGAATTCCACCGTATACATGGTTGGATTCTTTTAAAATCAGCTCCATCAATCTTGAATCTAAATTTAGCTCTTTGCTTAGAGTCTTAGCCCTATGAGAAGGTTTAATAGAAGCTAATCTAACAACCCTTTTTTGCATCATCGCTACGATTTTGCTTGAAATGACGATGATGTCCTGGTCACGAATAGAAATGCCCTGCTTAGCAATTTCTTCTAAGAATATGCTTACTAGGTCATCTCCGGGCCTTATTAAAGGAACTTTTATAGCAAGCAACTCCAACTACGTTTCACCAAGGCTTAAGCTTTTAAACGACTGAACGAATGAGTTATGAATTGTCTGCGAGCTATCCAAGGCTTTGAGCCATTTTGCCATCTACTGGTTAAGAGGAGCTTTAAGCTTCTCAACTCCATGGGGCTCATTAGCCTATGGACTATTTTCACGCAAGTATTCAAATCTCCTGTATTCCATTAACAGTTTGTACATTTAAATATTCTTACTTTTATTGGGCAACATATCTTCTATCTATGCCTGAAGCTAAGACAAACCGTATTTAGGCTTTCCACGGCTAGTTTTAATAACCTCTCAAGAAAGGAGTTAAAGGGCATAAAACCCCCTCAATGCTTAATACGCTTAAAGGAGAATTACAGAAGTCTCGATACGTGAGGAGAGGGACTCAAATAACTGGGCCCGCTCACTATTAACGCGCTAGCCGGTAAAGCTTGATAGATCATGCGAGAAGTGGAATAAAATTGGGTTTGTTTAATTCCTAGAAAAATTTTGATAAACTCAGGTATTGTTTTTGTTACTAACTCTTCTGAAGGATTGCCCAAACTTAACCCTCTACAAGCAGGATCAACATAAACATAGAAAACATCATCCTTATAGGCAAATTTTGCCAACTCCCTTTCCTCATATTTCGGATATTTTAGAATTCTAAACGGCCAAAGCTTGCATGCTAAAGGCTTTATGGCTTGAATTCTACACAGAGATTTTCCAAAATATTCATTTTGAAAAATACATTTTCCATCGAGTGTTTTTCTTAAGTAGAAACCTCTAAGATTTGGGATTAGTACATCCATTCCAAACTTTCTAAGAAAAGTTACAGCTTCGTACAGTGTTAAAAGTACGTTGTACATCTTGCAACAAACTCCGCATCCAAGACAACTCCATGATCTTAGCTTTGACCATGGAATAGCTCTCATCGAGTCCACCGTTTTAAATTTCCAGCGCTTTTGTTTCTAAAATTTCTAATAGAATGGCCAGTATATAAATTGATGCGTTAAGTTTAAATCCAGATTTAACAATATAAAAATTCCAGCTAATGAACTCATATACCGGGAGAGGAGGATTTTATGGAAAGTGAACTATTAGGAATTCCTGTATTAATCCTTAAGGAAGGCACAACAAGGGCTAAAGGTAAGGAGGCTCAGCATGCGAACATAATGGCCGCTAAAGTCATAGCCGAAGCCGTCAAGACTTCTTTGGGCCCGAAGGGCATGGACAAGATGCTCGTAGAGAGCTTTGGAGACATAACTATAACGAACGATGGAGCCACCATACTCAAGGAGATGGATGTTCAGCATCCAGCCGCAAAGATGCTCGTAGAAGTCGCGAAGACTATGGATAATGAAGTTGGTGATGGAACAACCTCAGCCGTAGTCTTAGCTGGAGAGCTCCTTAGAAAAGCTGAGGGTTTAATCGAGAAGGATATACATCCAACTATAGTGGTGGATGGCTATAAGGGCGCCTCTGAGAAGGCCTTGGAGTTCTTAAGCGAGATAGCCTCGAAATGCTCTCCGAGCGATAGAAGCGTGTTGAAAAAAATAGCCATGACCTCGATGGGAAGCAAGGCTGTAGCCGAGTATAGGGACTATCTGGCAGAGCTTGCCGTTGAAGCCGTTCTAAGGGTTTCTGAAAAGCTTGACGGAGCCTATAGAGCAGATCTAGATGATATAAAGCTAGAGAAGAAGGCTGGAGAATCCATAACGGATACAAAGCTTATTCAAGGAATAGCCTTGGATAAGGAGGTCGTCCATGCGAGTATGCCAAAAAGGATCGAGGATGCAAGAATCGCGCTGCTCAATTGTGCCATAGAGATAGAGAAGACAGAGTTCGATGCAAAGATTAACATAGAGAGGCCTGATCAGCTGAAGGCCTTCATGGATGAGGAGAGCCGCATGATAGAGGAAATGATCGATAGGATAGTAAAGGCAAGGGCGAACTTCGTAGTAACCCAAAAGGGAATAGATGATTTGGCTCAATTCTTGCTTGCGAAGAAGGGAATAATGGCCGTAAGGAGGGCTAGAGAAAAGGATCTTGAAAAGCTTGCAAAGGCTACTGGAGGGAGGATGGTTACTGATTTGAAGGATTTGAGCGAGAAGGACCTTGGCTACGCCAAGCTTGTAGAAGAGAGGAAGCTCGGGGAAGACAAATGGACTTTCATAGAGGGCTGTAAGGATCCGAAGGCCGTAACGATACTGATAAGGGGAGGAAGCGAGAAGGTAGTCGAGGAGGCTGAGAGGTCGCTCCACGATGCGCTATGCGTTGTAAAAGATGTTGTTCAAGACGCGAGGATAGTAAGCGGGGGAGGGGCCGTTGAGGCCGAGATAGCGTTAAGGCTCAGGAGATGGGCTGAAAGCCTCTCTGGAAAGGAACAGTTGGCAGCTCTGGCTTACGCTGAAGCCCTCGAGACGATTCCTACTACGCTGGCTGAGAACGCTGGCTTGGACCCAATAGACATGATCGTGGAGCTCAGGGCTAGGCATGAGAAGGGCGAAATATCGGCTGGAATAGACGTATTTAGAGGTAAAGTCGAGAGCATGGATAAGCTAGACGTACTTGAGCCTTACGCTGTGAAGGAGCAGACGATAAAGTCGGCAACCGAGGCGGCTATGATGATATTGAGGATAGATGACGTTATTGCGGCTGGAAAGATGAAGGAAGGTTTACCAAAGCCACCCGAGAAGCCAGAAGAGAGTTCAGAGTACGAATAAATACATTTTTAACTAAAGACTCTCTAAAACTTGAGTGGCCTCGTATAAGTCCTTTACTTCAAAATCTGGCTTACCACTATCTTTAAAACTAAACTTTTTATTTTTTCTATTTAGCCAAATAGTCCTGATTCCAACAGCCTTAGCGGGGATTATGTCATGGGTTATCGTGTCACCTATACTGACTGTTTCACTCGGAGAAGCTTTTATGATCTTCAAGATTTTTTTATAAAAACTTGGATCAGTCTTGCTATATAATACTTGATCTTCACCAAAAGCATAACTAAAATATTTTTTTGATACGAATCTCTCTATTCCCTTAGCCTTTTCTCTGGCGTTGATGCCAGTAGATAAACAAATTTTATAACCTCTCGATTTAAGGCTATCTAGGAACGGTATGGTATCTTCAAAGTAGACAGGATTACTCCAACATTCTTCTTCAGCCTCCCTAAACCTAGTTAAAAACTCATTGGCTAAATTTTCATCAAACTCTTTGTTTAGAAAGTTTAAAAGTAGTTTGCAATGGAATCTGAGATCCCAGTGTTTATTTGAGAATTGTCTATGAATTAGTTCCCTATGGATTTTGAATAGATAGATTTCATACAGAGTTTTTCCATCAAGTCCAAACAATCCATCAAATTTCTCAATGAATTTTCTATCAGTGTCATGGAGCGTATTATCGAAATCCACCAACACGCCTTCTAGCACACTCATAGCCTCCTCGATGATCAAA
>JAWCQS010000010.1:0-10267 GCA_038869655.1 Bathyarchaeia archaeon
GGGAAAAAACCTACAATGTAGGTCTTATAGGAAGAGCAGCTTCAATATTTCGCGTTGAAGAGGTAATAATATACCCAGATGTTCTGGAAAAAATTCAAGAAGTCGATGCCAACTTTATTTTCTCTGTACTGAAGTACATGGAGGCTCCTCCATACTTAAGAAAGTATTTAATAAAAATCGATCCTAGGCTGGAATACGTAGGAATCCTTCCTCCGCTTAGGACTCCTCATCACCCAAATTCAAAGAACGCTAAAGCTGTAAAAGAGGGTGAACTTAGGGATGGAATCGTTGTTAAAACGAAAAAAGAAAAATCCTTTGCATACATGGGCTTAAACAAACTAGCCATAGTTGATAAAAAACTTCCGATTGGAAAAAGGTTTACAATGAGGGTTGATCGCGTTGGAGAGTTCATCGAGGCATCCATTGTTCCCAAAACAAGCATAGAAGCGTACTGGGGATATGATGTGAAGAAATCGATAGATCCTTTGGGAAAGACAATAAAATCGAGTGATTATGATTTGGTTATAGGAACTTCTAGGTATGGAAGAAAAGTTAAGGAGATAGTACATGATTTAAAGCGAGCTTGGTTAAACTCTAAAAGAGTAGCCGTGCTTTTTGGTTCTCCTCACAAAGGGATAATCGAAATATTGAAAGAAGAGGGATTGAGGGCTGAAGATATAACCGATTTTTTAGTGAACACTGTTGAATCTCAAGGAGTTGAGACTATAAGAACCGAAGAAGCCATTTATATCTCCTTGGCAATTTTTAATACGCTCAATGGATTCTAGCTTATTTAATTCCCAAACGATAGGAGTGCTCATCAAAGCGATGCCGCACTGGTACGAGTTTGCATGCTTTTATAATCCAAGTTTTTCAGCCATCGACTCTAGAGCCTTTATAAAGCATTCCATCGGAGCTCTAACGATTCCGGCACCTATTTGGCCAATCCCAGCTTCTTTATGAGCTATGCCCGTATTAATAATAGGAGTGATTCCTTTTTCAACAACCTTGCGAATATCGATTCCAGTTGGAGTGCCCTCAAAGTTCATGATCGGTATGGTAAAGTGCTTATGTTTTGCGATGACTATTTCCTTCATCTCCCTCGCGTAATTAATTGCGTCTGTTGGGGAGCCCCCAACGAACTGAACTATTGCTGGAGCAGCTGCCATAGCAAAACCTCCGATGCCCGCGGTCTCGGAAATCGTACTATCTCCAAGATCAGGGTTGGCATCTTGCTCGGAAAAACCTGGAAAGTAGAGTCCCTTGACCTTTGGAGCTGGAGCTGTAAACCACACTCCTTGAATACCGCTTACCCTGATTCCAAAATCAGTACCATTACGGGCCATCACCGTTACCACGGTGCTGTTCTCTATTCCATCCGCCGAATCCATCGTAGCTTTTGATGAGGCCATTGAGAGATTTAGGAAGAAATGATCGTTACCTGAAATAAACTCGAAAACTTTATGGATGCTCTCCTTATCTATTTCTGCTCTCAATAGCAGGGGCGTTAGCAATCTCAAAAAGAGAGAGGTCGCCGCTACGTTCCTATTATGGCATTCGTCACCCATGTGTAAAGCTTGAGCAATTATATTTTTTAAGTTAATTCCATTCGACTCTTTAACGGCTGCTCTTAGAGCCGGAGCGAGGGTTTTTTCCATCCATTTAAGCTTCTGTACAACGTCTTCACTGTAAGCCCCAAACCTTAAAACTTTGCCAAGCCCCTCGTTCATATTGCAGTAAGCGAAGTTCCCGTAAGCCATATTTTTCACAACAAAAACTGGCATCGATGGCGAAATTATTCCAGCCATAGGTCCTACTGCGTTGTGATGATGAGTTGGTGAAAATCTTATTTCACCCGATTCGGCCAATTTCTTAGCCTTTTCTGGACTTTCTGCCAACCCCTCGTAGATCAAGGCTCCTATGACAGCTCCCTTCATGGGCCCACACATTCTTTCCCAATCGATCGGTGGGCCAGCATGCAGGATCGTTTTCTCATTCATTCCGGGTATTACTTCGATTGCTTTTCTTATGTCTACAAGAATTGGCTGTGAATTCATTATTTTCTCTACTGCTTTTAGATTCGCCTCGTCGAGCGTTTCTCTAATCTTCCTTTCCATTTTTTTCACCCAATAAGAGGGGTCTCTATTATAATCCTATTTTAGGGATAAAATTTTTGTTTTTCCAAAAAGAATAAACCTACTACAGTGTAAGTAGGCTCATGTCTTGATTTTCTGTGAGTCTAGAAGGTTAAAGGAGTAAATGGCTTGGTGAGTCTTAAAGCTGATTCTCAAATCGAGTACAGAGTAGCGAGCCATTTACTCCGAACTCATCTCTAAACTCCATATCTTAGCGTATTATTATGCATGCTATTGTTATAAAGGCTTTATAAGTTATATCGGCTCTAGCCTTCCAGCCTTGGCCTTTAGGAGATAGAAAAGGCATGATGAAAGGCCATTCTTCATCAGAAAGCTTATTCTAAGCAAGACTTAAACAGTTTGGAGATGAGTTATCCTTTAATCCATCTTCTTCGACTACCTCCTAAAACTTTTATTCATGGAAAAAGATTAAGTTTAAGGGATAACAATGGGAAAAGTCTTTAAGCCTAGAGATGTGGTAAAAAGAAAAAGAATCTTGAACGAAGCTCTGTCAGACCTTAACCCTGAGGTTAGGAATGCTGTAGGTGAAATACTTGAGAAATATAGAGGGGATGAGCTAAGAAATAAATTGATTGAATTGGTTGGGGGCGAAAGGACATCGTTGTTATTGAGGGTTTATAAAAAGCATAGGGATTAAGGGAATTCCCGTGCCTATGAATTCGTTATCTTTTCTGGAAGCCCATAGAGTACTCATGCTCCAATAAGCCTTTAAAGGTCTTTAAATTCCCGAAGGCCGATCTTTTACATACCAACTTCTCTTTCTGAACTGATAGTTAATGCTCCGACAAGGGAGTCAAGAGACTCGTATATGAGAAAATAGCTGAGTCACGAAGAAATCAGGCGGAAACCAACAATGAGTATTTTAGTGTATCTAAAAACCAACGATCATTTCGCATTACAGCTCTGCTATCGATTATTTTTATTTTCTTCTTAAATAAGGGGCCATCGATCACAAAGGTGTGATACTCACCATTTTCCCCGCAAACGTCTATGTTATTTTCTTTTAAGTATCCAAGAAATTCTCTGTCTACTTTCCGACCGATCCATTCTTTACCGAGTAAATCGGATCTAGCGCTAACTATTATGGCTTCAAAGCCTTCATCTATGAAGTCGAGTAAAATTTTTTCAGGCTCCTTTCCCCATAGGGGTTCGATCGCCTCTATTCCCAACTCTTCGCAGACTCTCTCCACCCAATCCTTATGCTCTTGGAGATAAATATCACCGAAGATCATGCCCCTAATGCCATTGGGGATTAAACTTTTAACGGATTCTTTGAACTCCTGTTCATACCCGTTCCATGTGGTTTCTTTTTGCAAGAGAGGAATGCCTACTGCTTCAGCCTGCAATTGAATTAATCTGGCCTCTGTGCCATGAAAACTTACTCTTCTGTATTCTTTAGAGATAAAATTCACTAAATAAGAAACATTGAGTCCATCGCATATTGCCTTATAGCATGCGAAACAACTATCTTTACCACCACTCCACGATGCTATGTAGTTCAAAGAGCATCACAGTCCATTCGTTAATCGTAAAAATTGATAAATCCTATCTTAATATATTACGATAAATAGCTTATCGAAATAGGGTTAACGCTTTAGGGAACTAAATTTAGTTTTTCCATCGATGATATTTGACAGGAATTAGGGCTTTGAAGAAAAACTAAAAAGCTTTAACCTTGCTGGCGTATTCCTCTCTTCTGGCTTTGCCAAAAGATAATGTTGGAACGAACTCTAAAGCTTTCGTAGGACAGACTTCTACGCAGTTTGGCTTTCCTCCGCACAGATGGCAAATAAGCGGCAAGTTAACTTCGTCATGCCATCTAACGGCTCCAAATGGGCATGCGATTACACAAGCTTTACAGGCTATGCATACATCTCTTTTAACGGCAACTATGCCAAACTTGCCAGTTTTGTATAAAGCCTTTTCTGGCTCAGTTGGGCATGCTTCTATACAGGGGGCGGGTTCGCATCTTTTACAAACTATAGGAATGCTCACCCCCTCTTTATGAAGGGAAACTATATGTATCCTTGAAAGGGCAGGATTATATTCTTTAAAACTTTGATGAGCGCAAGCCATCTCGCATATGCGGCATCCAGTACATCTCTCAGGGATTACATAGATGTCCTTTCCCAACATATCTCAACTCCATTTTGCTTAAATTAATCTCGATTATTAAGTTAATAAAACTTGTGAATTCCCGCCTAGCTTCATGAAATGTTTCTATCTAACATCTACAGGCAAACTTCTTTAAAAAGTTCATTAAACGTATATTTAGGCGAAGTATGAAAGTTCAAAAAATTAAAAAGGTTAAATGATCTAATTCATTGTGAGTGAAGGAAAATGTTGGTAACGACAACACCAACTGTGGAAGGAAAAAGAATTGTAAAATACTTGGGTATCGTGAGCGGAGAGGCGATAATGGGTGCGAATATTATAAAAGATCTGTTTGCGGGTATTAGGGATATAGTCGGAGGAAGAGCTGGAGCCTATGAGGAAGAGTTGATAAAAGCAAAAGAAATAGCAATTGGTGAGATGGTCGAAAAGGCGAGAAAGCTGGGAGCGAACGCCATCCTGAGCGTTGACTTAGATTATGAAACGGTTGGAAAAGGAACTATGCTGATGGTTTCTGTAAGCGGAACGGCAGTCGTTGTAGAGTGATCAAAAGCAAGCAAACTCTTTCCTCCGCAAAGCATTTTATGAAATTCTGAAAACGGCTTTGAAAATAAAAAAGTAAGGAAAATCAAGAACGTACTCTCTTTATGATGAAGAAATCTCCAATACGATGAGAAGTTTGCTTGTAGAAACCGCAGAATTGAGCTAAATGCAGATTACTATGCAACATTAAAAATTTCATCTTCATGACAACAAGCTAAGAATCTCCCCAATTCTAGCTTTTTAAAACTCTTATACCAAAAAGAGTTCCAAGCATAAGAAAAGAGCACAAAAGGAATCCAAAAGGAATTCCGAGCGAGGAGACTATAATGCCAGTTACAATAGGACCGCCAGCCATTCCTATATGCAGGAAAAGTGAGAAGATCCCTATAGCGGATCCCATTACCGACATTGAAACCTCGTCTGCTAAGAAAGTTTGGCTAGACAAATAAGTTAGAGAGTTTGAAATGCCCGCTATCAACAACGCCATTAGTACGAGAGAGCTCTCCTTGCTGAAGAATAAAAGAAAATAGGCTGTTGCCCCTATAACCAACCCGCTGGCTATTCCGAATATACTACCGAGTCTGTCGATGATTTTGCCAGAGAGCGCACTCATTAAATAATTCGCAATGCTATATCCAGCCAAATAAAATCCTATGACCGTTTTTGTTAAACCGAGGTTTTCCCCGTACACTGGGAAAAAAGCATAAACAACTCCGTAGGAATAGAATGCTATCAAGGGATTGAAAAGTATAAAAATCAACTTTTTACTCTTGAGCAACTTCAGTTTTGATTTTATTTCTATACTTCTTTGAGTTTTTGAGGGCTGCGAATGTGATTTTAACTTCGTAAAGATAATAAGAAGCCCGATTAAAGCCAAAGAGCCACAAAAGTAGAAAGCCGTCTCAAAGCTAAAGCTCTCTACTAAGATTCCACTCAAAAAGTTTCCTGAGGCAAAACCAAGACTTGTTGATAAACTCAGTAAACCAAGTATCGTCCCTCTATTCTCTGAACTCGATAGAGCGATTGCCATAGCGTAAGCTGATGGATAAAAAGAACTTATGAATAGGCCGTGAAATCCTCTAACGAGGATAAGTTTTGGAACATCTCTTACGAAAGCGTAAGAGATAAAAGAGATTAAAGCTATAACGAATGAAAGAGAGAGGAATCTTTCCTTTCCATACAGGTCGCTTAAATATCCGAAGGGGAGCATCGTAAACACAACCGTTGCTGAAAAAATGCCATAAATCAAACCTATCTCTAATTCGTTCGCACCGAGCTTTAGAGCGTAGAGCGCTATCGTTGGAGAGATTAAGCCTATACCTGTCATTCCAAGAAATCCCAAAAAATAGAGCGGATAAAGCTTTGAATTCCCACTTTTTCTTGGTTTAAGGCTTGATGAATTCAACAAAACCGCCTTTAAAGTTTAAAAGCCAGTTTTTAATTTAATCCATCCCCGTCGTTATATTAACGTCTTTAATAAGGATGAATGGTGTTAAAACAGGTATGGGTACTTCCCACCATTTAATCCAGTAGCGTTCGTTGGAGATGGCAAAGATATTTTTAAGAATCCTCGGCATATTGTCGCTTATCCTTACGCCTTTTAAAGATTGAGCAATTTTTCCATCGATCACCTTGAATGCGCCGTCTCTGCATACAGTTGAAAAATCCCCACTCATGTAATTATGGAATCTAGTATACCAATTGTTAGTGAGGTATAAGCCATTCTTCAAAGCCTCAAAAAGCTCTTCTTTGCTGAATTCTCCCTTTTCTACCACTATGTTCCATGGGTTGGGAGCTATCCATCCAGCGTTTCCTGTTGTTGAAACATTAAACTTTTTTGCAGTCATCGAATTATGCAAATACGTTTTTAAGACTCCATCTTCTATAACAGTCGTTTTCCTAGTAGGTACGCCTTCATCATCGAATTTTCTCGAATTTATTCCATCTGGAAGTGTTGGATTATCGATTAAAGTAAACTTTTCATCCGCAACTTTGCTTCCGATTTTCTCAGAGAAAAAAGATAAGCCTGCATCCACATTGAAGGCTGAGGCTGAAGCCATAACTTCGTCCATTAGGTTCGCGCATATGCATGGTCCAAGTATTACGTCATATTTGCCAGGTGTAACCTTGACCGGGTTTAAAGTCAACTTGGCTATTTCGGACGCTTCTAAACTAGCTTTAACTGGATTAAAGTCCTTCTCAGTCCTGCTACATGATACGCCTTGCCCAGAGGCTTCATCGTTCACGAAGGCCCTAACGACTATTTCCATAGAGTTTAGCCTATCTTTACCTGACGCTCCTCCTGAACTCTCTAAGAAAAGATCTGCGGATTTAGAAGTCAAAGTTCCGGCAACTCTTTTGGCGCCATTAGATAGAGCCTCGTTTATCGAAGATTCTGCATAATCGATTAAACGGGAATCGGTGATTGCATACTCTTCAACCATATGCTCCCTATAGCTGAAAGGACCTTTTGGCAATGGAGCATAGTTTTCATTTTGCTTACTTAGCCTTGCTATCTTTATCAATTTTTTTAAAATTTCATCCATAGCCTCCTTGGAGAACTCTCCTAGGCTGGAGATTGCGATTTTTTTATCGACACTTACGAATACCTCTGCACCCATGATCTTCCAGTTTTTTGCGACTATGACTTGATTGTTTGAGAACCTAACCATCGATTCTTTTTTCAAATAAGAAAGCGAAGCTACATCATCGGCTCCTAGCTTAAGGCTTTTATCGACTATGAATTTTGAAACTTCCTCAAGCTCCATACAAAACAGCCTACTAGTCCACTCTAATGTTCCTTAACCTTGCTTCGGGTCCACCAGTCCATACAGGTATTCCCTGCATAGGTTCTCCTTTTCCACAAATCGCTGCGTTGAATGAAAGTTTTTTTCCAACAGCGTCAACACTCATGTATAAAGAAGGAGTCGTAATTTCGATTACTGGATTTCTCACCATTCCTTCTAATTTTCCGTCCTCTATGCTATATGCCTCCAAGCCCACGTAGCGTTGATTAAACCTTTTATCATCTATGTTCCATTCCATGAAACTTTTGATATAGATTCCTTCGCCTACATCTTCTATAAGCTCTTCAAGATCGTAATCCCCTGGAAGCATGAAAGTATTTGCCATCCTTATTATAGGCTCATATTCGTATCCTGCCGCCCTTGCGGACGCATTGCTCTCTGTTTTGAATTCATTAGCCGTCTCTCTATTGTGCAAGAAACTTTTTATTTTTCCAGTTTCTATTAGAATCCTTCTTCTAGCTTTTGTTCCTTCATCATCGTACAGATAGTGGCCAAAAGAATTTTGAAGAGTTGGATCGTCTACTATGGTTACTTTCTCACTTCCAACCTTTTCTCCAATCATACTTGCTTCGATGAAAGATTCTCCAGCTTGAGCTGCCTCCCTTCCCAAGATTCTGTCAGCCTCGAAGGGGTGACCACAAGATTCATGACAAATTATTCCAACGAGTTCGCTTCCAAGCACTACATCCAGCTTCTTGCTGGGAATCTTTTTCGCACTCTCTAAGATTTTTGCCAATGTTATAGCGTCATTTTTAGCCAAATCGATTACATTCCAATCTTTGACGATTTCCCATCCACCGCTCCCCCCAACCTGGTTTATCCTCTGAGCCGCTCCTTTACTCGCCTCATACGCTGATAGAATATAGTAGAAAGAAACTCTTGGAATAGAAGAATGGATTTGAGAACCTTCGTTGTTTATGAAAAATTTTTCACTCTCACTATCGTATAGTACAAACAACCTTGCTGGAAATTTAACTTCCGACCTTAATGAGTTTATGCTCTTTTCTACATCAAATAATAAACTAAGCTTTTCACTAGGATCGATTGAATCGAGCTTTATTTTTTGACTAACTTGATGTTTATCGACTATAGCTCTAGCTTTAGCTAAGCGAGTTCTTCTCTTTAAAATTTTGGATGAAGCCCTTGCCATAGAAACAGCGGTTTCTACGGCTTCTTTAATGTGCTCTCTACCCAAAAAATTTGTCGATGAGAACCCTAAAGCTCCGTTCATTAAAACTCTTATAGCCATTCCAAGTTTTAGGGTCAATTCTGAAGCTTCAGGGTTTCCATTCTTTAGGACTATAGAACTAACATTGTTTCTCTCCATCCTTGCTTCGGCATACTCTGCTCCCAGCTTCTCAGCTTGATCGATGGCATAAAGCGCTAGATCTTCCAATGAAGCATCAAAACCTCTAAGCTCTAACCTTAAAAAGGTTTAGAACATTCGCTTTAGCTTATGTATTTTTGACCTTCCTTCTCAAAATCGAGAACTATATCCATCCCTCTTTCTGAAGAGATGGGTTCGAGTAGCTCAGGAGTTTTAGAGAATGGCTTGAGGCTCTTTAAAGTCTCCAGCACAATCCTATCTTCTCCGAATTTCTCTTTAACTATTCTGTGGGTCAAATCCCTCACCTGCTTTTCATCCAGATATCCCAATGAATGCAAGTATTCGTGAAGCAACAAAGAAAATACGAATAGATTGAGTTCTTTAGTAGATTCGCTTTCTTTCGCAATTAAGCTTAGAATTTTTTTATTTAAAACTATGTACTCTTAGCTGAGCGGAGGCAAATAAGATTTTGATCGGCAGTCACAATAGCGCCAGCTTTAGTTATTTTTGATACAATTACTACAAGCGCAAACAAATAGAAGCCTGCTGATAAGAGGGCAGATTAACCAAGCGAATGGTTTCGCCATCTCATTAGATGGCCAGGGTTTTTAGCGGAGGACAATATGAAAATAATAGAATATAAGAAGATTAATCCTGTTAATTTTGATAATGAAGAGATGAGAGGGGTGGCAGGACGAGTTGTCATAGGCAAAAATGACGGCGCAAAAAATTTTTACATGCGAATATTTGAAGTTGCTCCAGGGGGATATACCCACAGACATGCTCATCATTGGGAGCATGAGGTATTTGTCCATGCGGGCGAAGGGGAGTGCTACCATGCCGGGCAATGGCGTGTGGTTAAAGCTGGGGATGTGATTTTTATTCCCCCTGATGAAGAACACCAACTAAGAAATAAAGGTAAAGAGTTATTCGTTTTTGTCTGTCTTATACCTGCCAGTGCTCCAGAATTATAGAGTTTCCAATAGACTGGATTGTTGACCCCCATTCCGGTATTTATCTGCGCGCCGTAGAGAGAACTCCAGTATAGGCTCGCAAAAGGAGAGTAGTAGCTTGGGCAGACGAATTTTGAGGCATGAGGCGAATAGTTACTTAACGCATTTTAATAGGGGGGAGACCACTTAAATTATTCCTTTGATCTTTTCTATAAAAATGGGGAATAATTTTTCTGATTGGTCAATAAAATTTTTGATCTTGCGCCATTTAATGTCCAAATATTCGTGGACTAAAATATTTCTCAAAAAAGCAAATTCCGAGAATTTTTCCCCAAAAGAAGGATTAATATACAAGGTACCAAACACCTT
>JAWCQS010000011.1:0-10061 GCA_038869655.1 Bathyarchaeia archaeon
GAAGTCAGAAGCTTTGGGGTAAGCGGAACTAGGTATAAAAGGGAAATAAACCTTAGTTTAACCGATTGGATAGTCATAATCGCTTCCGTAGCTGGATGCATAGTGGCTACTTACTTTATGATGATGTACAACATGGGGCTAATTTAAATTAGGTTCAAAAAATAAAAAAGAGAGGATGGCGATTGAAGGCTGCTGTACTTAAAGCGTATGGAAGGATAGAAATAGAGGATGTTGAGCTGCCTCAAATAAGACCTAATGAGATCCTAGTGAATGTTAAAGCATGTGGACTGTGTCCTTCGGACATCAGAGTGTTCGAGGGTTTGCATACATGGCGTTCCATTCCAACGATTTTGGGCCATGAGTTTTCTGGAGTAGTTGCCGAAGTCGGCGAAGAGGTTGAAGGGTTTAAGAAAGGAGATAGAGTAGTCGCCGAGCTCGATACCCGAGATTGCACATGCAGGTTTTGCATTAGAGGAAAAGAAAACCTTTGCATAAATAGGAAAAATATAGGCGAGGGAGCGCTAGCGGAGTATACTAAAGCTTTAGCCATTCGTACTCAAAAGTTTTCTAGTAATACGGATTTTGAAGAAGCCGCTTTCACAGAGCCTCTAGCTTGTTGCGTTCTAGGAAATCTGGCAGCAAGGATGAATAGAGGAGATGATGTGGCCATAATCGGAGCTGGGCAAATAGGGCTGATGCATTTACAATTGGCTAAGCTTTCAGGAGCTAGAGTGATAGTGAGTGATCTCAAAGAAGAAAGACTGGAACTTGCCTTAAAGCTAGGAGCCGATGAAGCCATAAACGCCAGCAAGAGCGATCCTGTAGAAAAAGTTAAAGAGTTGACTGGGGGTAAAGGAGTGGAAGCTTCTATAGTGGCCATAGGGCATCCGTCGGCAATAGAGCAGGGAATAAAGATGCTCGATAAATGCGGTACCGTAGTGCTTTTTGGAGGAGTCTGGCCTAAACAAGAAATCAAAATCGATCCAAACCTAATCCATTACAATGAAATAAACATCACTGGAAGCTTCGATCGTACTAGAGATTCTTTCGCTAAAGCCATAAAGCTAATAGATCTTGGGCTAGTAAAAACCAAGCCTTTGATTTCCCATAGACTTTCTCTAGAGGAGGCACAAAAAGGCTTTGAATTAGTTAGAAATGGGAATTCTGTTAAAGTGATGATATTTCCATAAGCTTTTAAATAAGATTTTTGTGGCTGCTACGAGCTTATAGAGAAAACCTTCATGTTTGCTTCGCCATTTTTAGGCTTTTTCAAGGCGAAAGAAGCCATAGGCTATGAGTAGGGACTTCTTACATTGTCTTACAGCTTACATTCATGAGCTTAAATAATGTGAAGAAACGGAGTGGCAGTTGGCATTAGGGTTCCGCAACAGTTAACTTAGATGAGAAGGGACATCACCTAAGAATTTGACTTCTTGCTTTTTGTTATACTTTTAAAACTTTAAAAAGCCAAATAAATGAAAAACGTTAAATATCTACACATACTATCTTTCGATAAATTCTTTAACTTTTAAACCGAAGGGGGAAACTCTTCAGTGAAGAACAGCTTTTTTGACAAAAAAATTCTCCTCATAGACCTTAGCAAAAAGGAATTTAAAATTCAAGAGATTCCAAAGGAGTGGTTTAAGCTCTATATTGGAGGCTTAGGTTTTGGAATCAAGCTCCTTTTTGATAGAGTGAACCCAAGAATCGATCCATACTCCCCTGAAAACATGATAACATTTTCCATAGGCCCTCTTACTGGGACCCCGGCTCCTATGTTTGCCCAAACTTGCGTCGTAACAAAGTCTCCGTTAACTAATGGAGCACTCAACTCTTATGCTGGTGGAGCCTTTGGATTTAAAATGAAGCTGTCTAACTATTCAGCCATAGCGATAGCTGGAAAGTCCGATAGGCCATGCTACGTCAAAATTCAAGACGATCTAGTAGAATTTTTGGATGCAAGCGCTCTCTGGGGAATGAGTACTTCTAAAACTCAAGAAGCAATAATCAAGGATGTTGGGGAAAGAAATCCAGCAATCGCCTGTATAGGACAAGCTGGTGAAAATCTAGTCAGGTTTGCGTCCATAGTAACGGAAAGAAGGGCTTTTGGAAGAGGAGGTTCCGGCGCCATAATGGGCTCTAAAAGGCTTAAAGCAATAACGCTGATCAGTGAAGCTAAAAAAGAAGCCTACGATAAAAGCTTCATTGAGGCTTCGGATGAAGCGAAAGAAGTGCTTAAAAAGGCATTGTCGACTGAGTGGCATCTGCTCAGGACTTTTTCCAAATATGGTACGCTTGGGGGACTGCCTCTAGTAAACGAGAAAGGGGTTTTGGCTACAAGAAACCATAGAGAGGGTCAATTCGAAGGATCTGAAAAAATAGGTCCTGAATACTTTATGTCAAAGCTATACGTTAGAGATGGCGGGTGTCCAGGTTGCCTAGTCCATTGCTGGAAGGTTTATGAAGTTAGGGAAGGCATCTATGCCAAAACTGTTTCAGAGGGACCAGAATACGAAACCGTCTATTCGCTTGGATCTAACTGTGGGAACGACTGTGCCGAATCCCTAGTTAAGGCGGATTACTTATGCGATGATTATGGAATGGATACGCTATCTACAGGCGTAACAATAGCCTTTGCTATGGAATGTTATGAAAAAGGAATTCTAACGAAGAAAGAGACAGAAGGAGTGGAGCTTGAATTCGGAAACCATGAAGCCATAATCGATACGATAGAAAAAATCGCAAAAAGAGAAGGGATAGGAAAGCTTCTTGCCGAAGGTAGTAGAATCGCTTCTGAAAGGCTTGGAAAAGGCTCTCAAGAATTCGCCATGCAGGTTAAAGGTTTAGAGTTTGCTGCTTGGATGCCAGCAGGGATGAAAGGGATAGCCCTTACCTTCGCCACATCGAACCGTGGAGCCTGTCATAAACGCGCGATAATCGGAGACGAGCTAATGGATAAGGTTGATAGGGAAGCTTATGAAGGAAAAGTTTCGCTAGTAAAAGGCATTCAGGACAAAGTAAATGCAATATTCACTTTAGTAGGCTGTAGGTTTTCCGAGTTCGTCTATCCCTTAAGCCTCTACGTCAAACTTTTGAATAGCCTAACCGGATTAGGCTTTAATGAAGAAGAATTCTTAAGAGTAGGAGAAAGGATATGGAACCTTGAAAGACTATTCAGCGGGTTTACCAGAGAAAACGATAGGCTTCCGGAAAGATGTTTCAAAGAAGCGATACCTTCAGGTCCATCGAGGGGTCAAAAGGTTGAAAAAGAGAAATTTGAGAAAATGCTTAGCGAGTATTACTTCCTGAGGGGTTGGGATGAAAAAGGAATTCCGTCGAAAAAAAGGCTTAAAGAATTAGGCGTGTGAATCAAGGAGGAATCTTTTTGATAGGAACAGGAATCCTTGAAGTTGCTAGGAGAGCTGAGCTTGGAGAATTCATGATCGAGAAAGACTTTGATGTGAAAGAAGTGGCTATGAAAGCCTTCGAGCTAATGAAAGAGTATGACATAAAGTATAATCCAGAAACTCCGGTCAATTTGGACGATGGCTTGGCAAAAGATCTCTACGAGGCGGGGCTTAGAATGCTTCTAGAAACTGGCATTTACCATTTTAACACGCGCAGAGTGATAAAATTTGAAGAATCTGAAGTTAAAGAAGTTTTGAAAAAAATGAGAAAAAGCGATGGAATCCTAGTTGGAGATGGAAAGGACAGCGTGAAAATAGTCCCTAGAAAACCTGAGAGCTCTTTAAAGCCAACGATTGGGGGAGGGACGCTCGCAGCCCCTATGACTAAAGAGGGCTATGTAGAGCTTTGTCAGGCCTATGCTCAAGAGCCATTGTTCGACCTATTCGCCCACTATGGTCCGGTTGAAAAAATAATGGGAGTACAAGTTCGTGCCGGCTCAGCACTCGAACTTTACGTTGCCATGTGCGAGATTTCATGGGTCAGAGAGGCTTTGAGAAGAGCTGGCAGAGCTGGGATGCCATTTGTAACAAGGCTTGGAGCTTCCCTATCGGCAGCCGTAGATGATGAAAAAACCGGGTTCAGAAAAACCGATCTGCGCGTTTACGCGCCTTCAAGGGGCTACCTTAAAGTTGATGACAGTGATCTTTTTAATCTACTCCATTACATCAATCATGGAAACCCCATACTTGGCCATGGCTTCAATATTATAGGAGGGATGGCTGGAGGACCAGAGTCTACAGCCATAGTTGTTACGGCAACTTTGATAGGCTTGATGATCCAAGGAATTCATATAGTTGGAACTGGACCTCAGCATGTGAAGTACGAATGCCATACCAACAGGGAGAGCTTATGGGAAAACAGCATCATCGCACAAGCGATCACCAGCAACATTAGCGTTCCATTTTATGCTAGAGCAAACGTGAAAGGGAGACCTTCGACTCCACTTCATTTTAAAGAAGTTGCCGCCTACGCGTTGATGGCAATCTCTTCGGGCTCTTCGCTTATATTTGGATCCAGAACATCAGCGACTTTGGGAATATACAATTATTGTAGTCCTCTGGACGCTAGATTTATGGCTGAGGTCGCTTTGGCGGCACCTGGAATGAAGAGGGAAGACGAAAACATTCTTGTAAAGGAACTACTCTTAAAGTATGAGAATGAAATCGCTTTGCCAGTTGAGAAGTTGTCTAGAGGAAAAACCTTTAATGAAATCTATGATCTTGAGACGCTTAGGCCAAAGGAAGAGAGCTTAAAGCTTTACTCTGAAGAAAAGAAGGATTTAGAAAACATTGGAGTTCCTTTCTACGAAACTTAATCATTTCTTTGATTTTTTATTCTTTTGATTTCAAATACCACCAAATTATCAGGGTCTGGGCATGCTACTGGAATTAAATCTTTGTTTTCAGCCCATGGATAGTTCATCCCATACCTCATAGCATTTATATAGGGAAGCAAAGCCAGTAAAGCGTCGTAGCATATTTTTCCTTTAACGCTTCTACAGTCAAAATAAATTCTATCCCCAACTCTATGTCCAAAGACGCATTTACCTTTTATGCCTTTAACTCTAACTTCAAACTCATAATCATTACTCAAGTGAGTTGCCTCCAGCCATCGCTATCGGAAAGGACTTCCTGCTGATAGAGTTAAAACCCTCCTGAATTGTATCTCAAGTGAGGAATAAATTTAAAGCTTTTGAATGCGTTATAATTTATTGAAGATGATTTAACATGTTGCATAAATGTATAAAATGTGGTAGATGGTACCAAGACCAAGAAGGTGGTGGAGGAGATCAACCGATTGCAGAGTTTTGCAATAAATGTAACGCCAATATTTGCCCATATTGCGGAACTTGCCTATGTACAGTTTCTGAAGAAGTGAGGAGGGCTGCTGAAGCCATCATAGATACTTATCGTCCGACAAGAAAGTAAAAACCTCTAATAAGAAAGATTGAGTTAAACCATTCGATTCGTATTCATTAGTCCTTCACTTCATTAAAAGCATGCCATGATATCTTTTGCGAATTTTTCCATAAGCCCTATTTGTTTTTCGGGAGGATGAAACCATGGGATATAGCAGGAGCATCCGACAGCTTTGTATTTTTCTATGTTTTCAACGGATTTGCTTATTCCTATTCCTGGCCACTCTATCCATAGATTTACGCGCATCGAATCCAATTCATCAGGAACTATCGGACCAGCGTTAAAGGCATAAGTGATTTTGTTCTTCCGATTAAACGATCTGGCAAACTCTTCTATCCTTTTCACACCTTTAGCAAACTCGCTCGGGGGAGTATCCCAAACAGGGATCCATCCATCTCCGTATTTTGCCGTTAACTTGAGCATGTAATCCTTATGCTTAATCGATCCGAACCATAATGGAGGATGGGGCTTTTGAACTGGCTTAGGGCTTAATACTCCATCAACAACGCTATAAAACTTACCTTTAAAAGTAAACCTATCTTTTGTCCATAATCCTTTCATGATTTTAATTCCTTCTATCATTTTCTTAATCCTAATGTTTGCTTCATCCCAAATAGAATAAATTTCAAAATCCTTTTGATAATCACCAGCTCCGATACCGACGACGACTCTACCGTTCGACAATACGTCCAATGTTGAAATCGTTTTTGCAAAAATGGCTGGAGGGCGTAATGGAATGGGAGTTACACAAGTTCCAATTTGAATTCTTTTGCTCATACCGGCTATAAAGGCTAACAAAGTCCAGGCATCGAAAGTTTCATCAGTAAAGGGAGTTAAAAAGTGGTCATTAACTAAAAAGTACTTAAAGTCTAAATCTTCGGCTAGTCTAGCGGATTTAAGGATCAAACTCATGCTGTAAGGGCTGTAGGATGGGGTTAAAACTCCGAACTCCATAAAGCATCTCCTAGAATTAATCTTCCTATAAAATAAAACTTTATTAAACATAAAAGTTTTTAACTTCATGCATTTAAAACTCTGAGATTTGATTGTCGTAAAAAACAACTTTTTAGGTATTTAAGGATAAAGCGCCTCGATTGTAAAGGATGGTAGTAGCAATATGTTACAATTTCAATTTTCGCCAATTCATCAACCTCTCTAGCTTTTAAAAAAGGCATTCCTGCGTGGTCAGATTCTTTTTCCAATATATGTTCTTAGCCATTTACATCGCCGATTTTTTGAATATCAACTATCTCTAGAAAGCGGCACAAAACACAAAAATTGATTGATATAAGAATTTTGTTTAGTTGAAGAAATAGACAGAAAACTTAAAAACAAGGTTGATCATGAACTATTGGTCTGTGAGGGAAAATGGTAGCATTTGAGTTTGGCGTTATACTCGCTCTGTTGTTACTGGTTTCATCGTTGATTCTTTCTTCTAAACTTAAGATACACTATACTCTTATTTTGGTTGTCTTAGGTTTCTGCATCTCTCTCTTCAGATATTTTGTAGGCGTTGAGGCCCCCCAATTTAAAGGAGAGCTTATACTCGGACTCATCTTACCTACATTGATTTTTCAAGCAGCATTGTCAATAGATTTTGAAGTTTTTCGTGAAGTTAAAAAAAGAGTTTTTTGTTGGCTATAGTCGGTGTTGTGATATCAGTCTTTGTAAGCACTTTCCTCCTCATTAGCTTAACTCCTTTAACGCTTCTAGTGGCATTGGCTTTTGGAGTTGTTGTTTCTCCTACAGACGCTGCCTCAGTGATAGATACGTTTAAACGCCTTGGTGTTCCTAGAAAGCTATCAACAATATTGGAGGGGGAAGCGCTTTTCAACGATGCCACTGCAATTGTGCTTTTTTCTGCAGTCACGTCATTAATGTTGAGCCCGATAGTGAATGCTCTTCGCTTTGCTACAGTGTTCGGCGGTGGGATGATAACAGGACTTATCATTGCTTTTATAGCTGAAAAAATCCATCGATTGATGTCTAATTCAATATATCGAGTAATACTATCTATATCGGTTGCCTATGGTGCTTATGCTACCGCCGAGGTGTTTCATTTTTCAGGAATTGTCGCGGTAGCTATTGCAGGTATTTTTATGAGCCGCGGCTTTAAGAACGATGTTAAATCTAAGGAGGGCACATTGTTTTTTTGGGAAGTTGCGGGATTCATGGCTAACGCTATAGCTTTTCTTTTCTTAGGGCTCATTGCAGACGTAAGCATTGTTATCACCTACGTGTATCTGATAGCGATCTGCTTTATAGTTGTTTTAATAGCTCGATTAGCCAGTGTGTATTCAATTTTTAGTCTCACTTCAAAAATTGAAGAAAAAACACCAGCACCTTGGCAGCTTACAACTTTCCTAGGAGGAATGAGAGGTGCAGTCTCTGTAGCCTTGGCTTTGTCGCTGCCCGAGGGATTCGTCAAGGATTTAATAGTAACTTTGACTTTCGGTGTTGCTTTCATTTCTCTTATTGTTCAAGGAAGTGTCCTTGAAATATATGTGAAGAAAAAATTCTCCGGCATTGAATAAATTTAAGTGAGATGAATCGCCTAGTAGTAAGTCGCCAACCATTACTTTACTAACCGTTTCCTTTTGCTCCATTTTAGTTTGATGTTTCTTTTTCTCATCTCATCTAACAACTTTTCTGGAATCGATCTGCAACCGCACCGTTTCTGGTTTTTCAAATGCCATGCAATTTTTTTGGCATTTTATTCTTACTATGCCACTCTGCATTAATTTTTTTCTTATGCATATAATGCACTTTTATGTATGCACTCGTCTTTCTTATTATTTGAATAACAATCCTCATTTAATCCTTTAAACTTGACTCTAAGAAATAGTAGAGCGAAAAATTTACTAGGAAGACATCCACAACTATTCAATAGCCTCTGCTGCCAGAAGTTAAAACCGAGAGGAATGATAGAGCGATATATGGCCGCCGTAACGTAGCTTGGTAGCGTACAGGCCTGTGGAGCCTGGAGGCCGGGTTCAAATCCCGGCGGCGGCCCTTCTTTTTTAGAAAATAAGTTCGCTCTTATTAAAATGGCGCTTATTAGCTTTTCTTGTCTTTTCATGTTCTTATGGCTTTAACTATCCAGTCTTTCATGCCTTCCGAGGTGGAGTGTGCTCAGGTTTTAAGGGAATAGGTAGGCTGGGGCCTCTTATGCCTATACTGTGAGGGCTCAAGGGTTGTTAGGCGCGGCTGGAGGAAGCGTATTTGCCAGCGATACCGCTGTAAGGATTGTGGGCTATGGTTCAACGATAGGACTGGAACCGCCATGACCCATTCAAGGCTTCCTTTGAGGTTCTGGTTCTTCACAACCTTCATAATGCAGTCCAAGCTTAGCATCAACGAGCGAGGCGGATTGGTCAGGCCTATCCCATGGCCGATGTGGCTTCAAGAACTGCACTACGCCGCCTCTTTAAAGCCTTCAGCCTCGAGGATGTTAGAGCTTTCTACACGGATGATTACCAGCGCACAACGCCTTGAGAAGTCCGGGTCGCCATGAAACTGTAAAGCATAGCATAGGCGCGTATGCAAGGGCAAGGTTTAAATATGTAGACGTAGTTTTAAATTGTATACGGAGGTGCAGTTCTTTGTCCGAGGTTGTGTCGGCTAGGTTGCCCAAGGAAAAGGTGAGGATTGTGGAGGAGATAGCCAAGGAAGAGAAGGTAGATAAGTCAACTATTCTGGAGAGGGCTTTAGAGCATTATACGCGGGAGTGGAAGCTCAGGAAAGCTGTGGAATTATACAGGGATAGACTGGTTACGCTTCCAAGGGCGGCTGAAATCGCTGAAATCTCAGTTTGGGAGATGATTGATGTACTATCGCAAAAGAAGGTCACACTTCAATATGGTGTTGAGGATTTGGAAGAGGATTTGAAGGCCCTTGGACACCGATAAACCCGTCATCGCCGTTTCAAACTCCACTCCACTCATCTATCTGGCGAAGATTGGTAGGCTAAACATTATCAGAAATATTTTTGAAAAAATCTTTATTCCTGGAGCAGTCTTCGAAGAAGCCGTAACCGAGGGAAAGGCACTTAACATGAGCGATGCATTCATCATTGAAAGAATTGTGGGAACGTGGATCATCAAGGAACGGATAAAACCAGAAATAGATGCTGAATACCGCTTCTTAGACACCAACACAAGGCTTGGTTCAGGAGAGAAGGAAGCTATCAAACTGTGCAAACAGCTCAACGCAAAATACCTAATAGTCGACGATAAAGAGGCAAGAAGGGTATCAAAAATGCTTAACATAACACCCATTGGAACATGCAGCATAATAATCCAAGCCTACAAACAAAAAACGATGACAAAAAATGAAGCAAACACAACGCTGAATCAACTTTTAAAAGTTGGATTTAGAATCGAACTAGAATTATATCACAGAATACTCCATGAACTAGAATCCTAACGATAACATACAGCAATTGGATGTACGCCAATTGAAAGGTTTAATAGCTTTAGTGATTATAGTATGATTAGCCTGTCCAAGATGTATTTTCTGGAACCATGAATGATTCTAAAATCCAAACTTTCTATGAAAAATACCTTCAAAGCCTTTGAAGAAAGAACAAAATAATTCATGCTTTCTCAGTCGCTTGGCTTTTTGTACCGCAGTGTGGACAATACTCCGCCTCGGGCGGAATCGGTTTTCCGCATT